>JALONZ010000562.1 GCA_025454675.1 Anaerolineae bacterium
TGAAGCACCAACCATATTCGGCACGGGCGAAGCCACGCGCGATTTTACGCATGTGGATAATATTGTTCATGCCAATATCCTCGCCACCACCGCCCCAAATATCGCGGGGATGGTGATGAACATCGCCACAGGGACGCGGGTGAGTGTGAATGACTTGGTGGGTGCGCTCAATCGGGTGATGGGCAAACAAATCAGCCCCAATTATGCCCCACCCCGTGCGGGGGATATTATCCATTCATGTGCCGATGTGACGATTGCCAAAAATGCGCTCGGATTTGACCCTATTATCGGCTTTGAAGACGGATTGCGCCAAATCATCACCCCTTAACTGGTACAGATACGAAATCCACATTATAATAAATTCGATAATCAGACCATTTTTGAGGGTAGCTTGCGATGAGTTATGATGATGATTTAGACTTGCTAGATGACATGGGCAATAACGATGCGGAATTAGAGCGTAAAATTGCAGAATTTGACGCGCAAGTCACACAGAAGATGAAAATTTTGGCAAATCCCAAACGCCCTAATGATGAGCGTATCGCCGCCGCCCAATGGTTAGGCGAATGTGGCGACCCAAAATCAATTGTCGTGCTGGTACGAGTCTATAAAAAAGAGCCTAAAAATGCCCCTCTGCGCCAAGCGGTGGTCTATGCACTCGGTCAATTCAAAGCCTTAGACCAAGCCATCCAACGGAGTTCTGGTGAACCGGTGACAGATGCGCTGGGAAATCCCGAAAATGCACTGGTTTTGGAATTGCTCAATAATTTAACCCTCGAAAATAGTTTTGGTGAACGCAAAAAAATATCTGCCTCTCTGCTCAGTCGGGTACGGTTGGGCTTATTATTGCTATTCATGGGATTGGTCGTTTTGAATTTGTTGACCATCGGCGGTAATGGCGGAATTGGCGGACCACAACCAACCCTCACACCCACCGCAACGGGTCCGACTCCGACACCCAGCATCACACCAACACCCACCCTATCCGAAACACCGACCATCACACCAACGCCGACTATCACACCGACCCCAACGGTGAATCCAGAAGCCTTACGTGGCGAAGTAATTGCGCTAACAGATATTTTAGATAGTTTGGAAGCCAGTGGTAGAGGCGGGTATGAACGGTTGAATTTGTTCTGGACAGACCGCACAGGTTGTTTTGAACCCGACCCCGTTATCCCAGAAAATCATGTGATTGCCGAAGAAGTCATCTCACGCGAGGATGTATCCATTGTGCGTGAATTGCAATTGGCGACGCAAGATGTGAATGTGATTTTAGACTTTTTGCGCGGGGTGCCAGGGCAAGTTCCGACTACGGGTTGGGCAGATTTCCGTGATGCGTGTGCCAATAATCTGCTGAATGACGAATTGCGTGCGGCAACGGCGGCAAATTACTTGCAATTCATCAGCATTTCCATCGAATCTGCCCGCACAAAATTGAATAACATTCGTGAGCAATTGCGCTAATGACATTTAACCTCACCCCTAAATCCCCTCTCCTGCATGGAGAGGGGACTATCTGACACCTTATGACAAATAGATTAACCCTATTATTCATTATCCCCATTTTGCTCATCGCCGTTTTTTTGCGTGTTTATCACCTCAACGCGCAGAGTTTTTGGTTTGATGAAGCCTTTGCATGGAATATCATCATCCAGCCCGATATGTTTCCGCGCATCGCCGCCGATACGCACCCGCCCCTATTCTATTTGCTCATGCGCGGGTGGATGAGCATGATGGGCGACAGCGAATTGGCACTCCGCTATTTATCTGTCTGCATCAGCACACTCACTGTTGCGGTTATGTACCCATTGGGGCGCGAAGTTGCCAAAAAATTGGGTTTTGGGACTGTTTTTATACCCCTAACCGCCATGTTATTCTTCGCGCTGAATGATGCCGATATTTTTCATGCCCAAGAAGCCCGCAATTATGCCCTGTATAATTTATTAGGCGCGACCAGCGTGTGGTTATATTTGCGGTGGATAAGATTATACCCACCATATATCCACACGGACGACAAGAATGTCGTCCCTACCACAATAAATTTGCATATATCCCCCCTATTGTGGTCGCTCACCCTCGCGCTATTGGTTTATACCCATTATCAAGGCGTATTCATCCCTGCGTTGATTGGCTTGCACGCGCTCCTCTTTTTGCGCGGAAAAACCCGTTTATGGGCATTTTTATGGCTCATTTTGGCGGGGGTTTTGCTCCTCCCTTGGATGATAGGGGTCACATTACCCCAAGCCCAAAATGCGTTGGAAAAAGGCTTGCCATTCGCCATCCCAACGAATTGGGAGACCATCCTCGACTTGCGTCATCGCTTTTTGGGCGATATGTGGGTGTTGGTGGTCGGGTTGATATTGCTGGGCGGGTGGGGATTGTTCTCGCGCAGAAAATGGGGGGTAGGCGTGTTGGTGGTCACATGGGTGATTGTGCCTGTGGCGGTGCTATTGGCAGGGAATTTGGTCGCGCCATTGCTCACAGACCGCAAATTATTATTGATTACCCCCGCGTTATGCTTGCTCATGGGGATTGGCGCGTATCAGCTCAAATCGAATGGGCGTTGGTTGGTGATTATGGCAACCCTGATATATAGCCTCGTCACGGTAGATTTTTATCATGACCGTGAACCGTGGCGCG
>JALONZ010000563.1 GCA_025454675.1 Anaerolineae bacterium
GAGCGCCTCAATGAGGGTCATTTTTTCTGCGATGCTGAATGGTCGCGCCCATTCTATCAATCGTTCCGCCTCGCGCATCCCCCGTAAGCGTCCACCCGAATAATTAAGCATGACGAGATTCGCATGAATTTTTGGGGAGATGCAATCCGATGGTAAGGTTAGATTTTCGGCGGAGTGTAGCATTGTGCCATTTGGGTGAATATGATGGTGTATGACATCATCATCTGGCGGATAAATTTCTTCTGTATACAGGTCAAATTGAGGTGTAATCCCCAAAATCCCGCATAATCCGTTATGGGGTAGGGTGATAATACTATGGGAAGTGAAGGTGGGTTGGTTTATCATCACATCATTGTAGCAGAATCGTTGGGATTTCGCACAATTCTTTGCATGTGGTTTGTGATGAGATATGTTATAATGAATGTGATTCCTATCATTTATTAGGAGAATCAAATGGGTACGCAAACGCCAACTTATGAGCCACACGAGGACTTAACAATGGCGGAAGGACACACAACAGAAGCCGCAGAAGGTCATGAATATGCCAAGAATCAACCGCGCATGACCACCGAATTGCCCATCGTGCGCCAAAAACAAATCAATTTGGCGGCAGAGACAGGTCTCGTGGCGATTGTTAATTTGGGCGCAGAGGGCAAAGATAATGATGATGCTCAAGATGCGTCTTTGACAGGTGGCGAGACCAATTCCCACATAATTAACACCGATTTACCCATGCCCAAAAAGACATCTCATCCATTATCGCTCACCGATATTCCAACAGAAACTGTGACTATGACTGATGTAAGCCCTATCCCACAATCTGAAAACGGAAAGACATCCAAACTGGTTTTATTGGCAGAAGATGACCAAACACTTGCTGAAGTGATTGTGACGATGGTCGAACACATGAAATTGCGGATTGTCCACGAAACGCATGGCGACAGGGCAGTCGCGCGGTTTTGGGAATTGAACCCCGATATCATGCTCCTCGATATTGGCTTGCCCGATACAACGGGCTGGAAGATTATGGATGCCATCAAAGAACGGCTCGATGAGACCAGTGGCGCGATGCCCAAAGTGATTATTATCACTGCCCAAGATGACCCCGCCAATCGGCTCATCGGCAAATTACAAGGGGTGCATAGCTATTTGATTAAACCGTTTAATGCGGATGAACTGGAAACGATTATCACCCGCGCATTGGATAGCTCGACCGCCTCATGACCCGATATTTTAACAGGGGCATGAGGATTTATGCCCCTATCATCCTATTTTGCATTGCCCTCATCACCATTCCCCTCACTGCACAACCAGACGACCCCATCTCGCGCAATCGGGCAGGCGAGCGATTGCACCAAGCCCTATATCATATTCATGCACAAGCCCAAGCATCCGGTTGGACATCGGATTTGAATCGGCTGGCGGGTGATATTTATGCCCAAATGAATGATATTCCTCGTGCTGTGGTCTATTGGGAACGCGCCGATTTATCCGACCCCGCCCGTTTAGAATTATTGGCGGGTGCATATGTTGAATTGCAACAATGGGATTATGCCATTGCCACCTTAAACCGTTTATTATCGGCTGAGTCCACCCATCAATGGGGATTATGGCAATGGAGCGCCCTGACCGCGCCTAGTATGGATGAATCTAAATTACCGTTGGTGAATGCCCGTCTGCAACAACTCATCGCATCACCTGATTTTGGTGAGATTGTTGCGCCAATGCTGGGCATATTGGCATCTGAGCGCATCGCACACGAAAAATCGTTGCAACTCGGCATTTTATTTGGCACGATTGAACGCTGGGATTTGGCAGAATTTGCCTTTGAACACGCCGCCCGTTTGCATATATCGGTGGTGGTGGATAGCAATGATGCCCTAGAGACTGCCTATGTGGGCTTGGCGCGGTATATGCAAGGTAAGCCCGCACAAGATTGGTTTTCCCGCGCACTTGCAACCGACCCAACACATGACCAGATTCATTATGTCTATAGCATTTACCTGCGGAATACGGGCGATTTGAGCGCCAGCCAGCAAGCCATTGCCAATGCCATTTCGCTGAACCCCAATAACCCTGCCTATTATTTTGAATTGGGCATGATTTATTATGCCCTGAGTGATGTTCAACAAGGGGATTATTGGATTCAATTTGCCCAGACGATTGGCGGTCAGTCGGATACACTTCTGCGCCTGATTGATGATTTTTATGCCCAACAACAACAAGATTTCTTCGATTTTGATGCGCTTCAGGCATTATTAGATGCAACCCCCGAAGTGACACCAGAAGCAACTTTAGAAATTACTCCTGAAATAACACCAGCTTCATGAAGTTATGAAATATCTATGAATCTTTATTCTTCAATCGAATAGCAATGATATAATGGGTATATCATTGTTTTTGAATAAAGAAAAAGGACTTTTTTATGAGTGACCCAATTGTTATTGCAGATTCTGAGTTTGCCACCATGCTCTATTATCCTGATAAGGGCATCATTCATCACACCTTTCATCAACACATGGCAGGTGAACCGTTTCGCACATTTTTTAATACAGGCACAGAGGCGATGAGGCAATATGGCGCGACCAAGTGGTTATCCGATGACCGCAAAAACACGCTTATCAGCCCCGACGATGGCAAA
>JALONZ010000564.1 GCA_025454675.1 Anaerolineae bacterium
GTCACGGTTGGACTGGATAAGTTTAAGTAAATTTTTTTGGTGTTCATCATGCTTTCACGGGTCTCACCGATGGTAAATAATCTGATGTAAGGGGGGCAATCGCGGATAATGGCACAGTTGCAATGCCAAGCGATTCACCAACCGCATTAAATATTTCCAGAATCGCGCCTTCATTCCCTTGTGGACTCACGAGATATTCGATATATAAGACAATATCGCCAGCCTTGAGTTGATATTCTGGAAAATCGGCTAATAACATGACTTCGGTATACAGTTCGGGTTTCATTATGACCTCCGAGAAGGTTTTACGACTCAATTTATCACTCATTCTCGGCAGGCGCTAAAGCACCCGCCTAATTTCTGCGAAGCCTGCTGAAGCAGGCTATTCTGCCTATTTTGTGGGATATTTTTAGGTTTTTAAGCCTATTTTTACCCATTTGTTGGTTTAGCATTTCAAATGCGCCCCCATCCCCAGCCCTTCCCCCACTTCGTAGGGGAAGGGAGTAAGGCAAAGACTGGTTTTATTCCCCCTCTCCATGCAATGGGGAGGGGGCTAGGGGGTGGGGCTAAAGCCTTATCTTCACAGTATAGGGCTTTAGCCTCTGGTGAGGGAGATTTACTCATGAAACCCCCAAATACCGATTCACAACCGACGCATCCGCCAATAAATCTGCCATTGCGCCCGCTTGCACGCTGTGACCTTCATCTATAATCACATATTGGTCAGCCAGTTTGCTCGCCACCCGAAAATTTTGCTCCACCAGCAACACAGTTTTGGTCTGTGCCAATGTTTTAATCGCCGCCATCAATTGTTGGATGATGACGGGGGCAAGCCCTTCGCTGGGTTCATCAATCAGCAATAAATCATTATCAGGCACTAAGGCGCGGGCGATTGCCAACATTTGTTGTTGCCCACCCGATAAATTGCCACCGCCTAAGTCGTATAGGCGTTGCAAATCGGGGAATAATGAAAAGATGAATTCGCGTGATTTATCTAAATCACCCCGTTTGCGCCCCGCCAATTCCAGATTTTCGCGCACACTCAATTCTTTGAAGATGGCGCGATGTTCTGGCACGTAGCCGATGCCCAACTGTGCGATGCTGTGCGGTTTCATCCCGCGTAACGATTTGCCGTTGTAGGTGATATGACCTTGATTCGGCGGGGTCATGCCCATGATGCTTTTCAGCGTGGTGGTTTTGCCCGCGCCATTGCGACCCAACAGGACGGTGATGCTCCCGCGTGGTACAGTCACCGAAACACCTTCCAAAATATGGAATTGCCCGATGAAAGTGTGAATGGATTCAATTTGTAGCAGATTATCCGACATGATAACTCCTCGATAGATAACCCCAATCCTTATCGCGGGCGGATATACGCTTCGCTAATCCGCCCCTACAACACTTCCCATTTTGACGGATTGTCTTAGCCCCCTCTCCACAACGTGGGGAGGGGGTTGGGGGTGGGGTTGATTTTATTTTAATCCTCATACAACGTCCCCAAATACACATTTTGCACCGTCTCATCAGCAGAAATTTGGGCGGGTGTGCCTTCTGCCAGCACCGCGCCACTGCTCATGACGGTGATTTTATCCGAAATGCCCATCACCACGCTCATATTGTGTTCCACGAGGACGATGGTTTGCCCGCCCGTTTTTTGGATATGGTTGATGGTAGCCATCAATTCGGGGACTTGTTCGGATGCCATGCCTGCGGTGGGTTCATCCAGTAATAAGACCTCTGGTTGGGGTGCGAGCAGAAGCGCGAGTTCCAGTTTGCGTTTGCCCCCATGTGGCAATGTGCTGGCGAGTTGATAGGTAGATTCTGCCAAGCCGACCATCGCAATCACCTCCAGCGCCCGCGCATAATACGTTTTATAAGCGATGGCATTGCGATAAAACTTAAAACTATCACGCCCCAGCGCCTGCGCCGCCAAGCGGACATTTTCCAGCACGGTCAGGTTGGGAAAAATATTCGTAATTTGGAAGGAACGACCAATGCCAATATGCGCCCGTTTATGGAAGGGCATGTTGGTGATGTCTTTACCTTTATATAACACTTGCCCACTGGTCGGTTTATATTTGCCACTGAGCAAATTAAAAAATGTGGTTTTGCCTGCGCCGTTGGGTCCGATGATGGAGTGGGTTGTGCCTGCTTCAATCTGAATGCTGACATCCGACACTGCGATTAACCCGCCAAAGGCTTTACGTAGGTTGCGCGTTTCTAAAATAAGGCTCATAAAAATATTTCTTTCTGGTGAATAACAATTTTTAGGGATTTTACCCTATGCGGAAGGATATACGTTTTTACGATTAATCACGTCCCTACGAATCCTTCCCTATAATCCTAATGGGCATGTAGGGGCGAGGCACTGCCTCGTCCCGTTGTCCTGTGAATCATGATAAATGGTTTTCTGACGGTGATGCCCGTATATCCCTATAGTGGCTGACATACGCCCTAAAGGGCTAGTCAGCCATTACACCATGCCTAGTTTGACCATGTAATGGCGGACTAGAGGCTTTAGCCTCGTATGTCCGCCACAAAATCTCACCTCATGGGGCGGCGGGTGTTTCGACAGGCATCATTTCCATTTCGGTTATCATCGCCATAAATTCCGCATCCAATTCGCAACGTGGCGACAGTAAATTCCGCATCCAATTCGCAACGTGGCGACAGTTCTTCGCGCACGGCGGCATCGGCTTCACCTAAGAATGGGAAGGGGCAGGGGGGCATGGTGTCAAATGCCGACACCGTGCCGAGCAAATCATAAAAATCTTGGTCGGGGTCATCCAAATTGGTCAATTGGGCGATATACATCGGCACCATCGTTTGATGGTCGGATGGACGGACGTAATAATTGCCTTTTGGACCCGCGAATGATAAGCCTTCGAGGGCGGGAATCATGCTATCGGGCAGGGTATCGCCACCCGTTGCTTCAACTGCTAAGGCTAAGGCTTGGGCAGTGGCAAAACCGCATTCAGTGAACAAATCTGGCACATCATTGAAGATGGCACGGTGATTTTCCACCAGCCAGTCGTTGGCTTCGGTTTGTGGGAAGGTATAGTGATAGACCATATACGCCACACTGCCGATGGTGCTGGGGTCGCTGACTCTTACGATGTCATTGGAATTAAACGCGCCGATGACGGTCATGGCATCCAAAACGCCTTGACTGGCAACTTGTTGGAATAAGGTCACGCTGGCAGTGCCTGCATACACAGGGAGCAAAACTTGTGCGCCACTGGCAACAGCTTCACTTAAATAGGGGGTGAAATCGGTAGCATCGGGTGGGATGAGGATGGTATCACGCACAAAATTGACACCCTTCAAGCCTAAAATCGCTTGGAAAGCGGCGGCACTACCCAAACCAAAGTCATTTTGGGTTGCCATAATCACCCAGTCCGTGCCGAGTTCCAGCGCAAACGCGCCTAATGCGAAGGCATCTTGGGCGGTGTTACGGCAAATGCGGAAGGTGTTTTTATTGAAGAATTTACCGGTAATATCGGGGCTGGCACCAGGGGCGGCAAACAGCATCACTTCTTGTTCCAATGCCACTTGTTGCAAGCCTGCGGTAACAGTGGAGCTAGGCGCACCGACCAATAATTCAACACCATCATTTTCAATCAGTTCGCGGGCTTGTTGTTGGGCGGTATCTGCCACACTGCCATTATCGCGTACCAATATTTCTACAGGACGACCCGCAATGCGGACGGCGGCGAGGGCTTCATCGAGGCTGGCATAATCGGCAGGATTCACACCTGTTTGATACAGCAAACCGAGTTTGAAGCCAAATTCTAATTCATATCCGTAGATGGTTAATGCCCCAGTTTGGTCTACCATCAACCCGATTTTGATGGGTGAATCATCTTGTGCCACCGACGAACCGATGCCGATGCTCATCACAAATACGATTAACACCATCATTAACGCTATTGACTTACGCATAGTTCCTTATCTCCTTAAAAAAATAAAGTAAAACTATTTTCGGTACGACAGGCAGATTTCTCGCCCGTTTTACCTATACACCTAAAAAAACGCCCCGTCCTTTGACAATGCAAAGGAAATGTGATGCGGTACGGGGTTTTTGTTTTACCTCACCCCTAAATCCCCTCTCCATGACGGAGAGGGGACTTCAAACCTGTTAGAAAAATTGGTTTTCTCCCCCTTCTCCATATTGGAGAAGGGGGTGGGGGGATGAGGTTAAGATTATCGCGTTTACCCCTTCAACTTGGCATGTAACAACGCATTAAATTCATCCGGTTTTTCCAGATATGGCACATGACCCGCGCCTTCGATGACCATTTCCTCATAATCACCGCCATGCGCCTTGTATTTTTCCAAGAAGGTGCGCGTCAGGTAGCCCAATTTTGCCAATGTGCCAATATCGCGCATAGACATATCCGCGACCACCGTATCCGCCCCGCCACGAATCCATAAAATGGTGTGTTTGGGACTTTTTTGGAATACGGGCGCATAATCGGGGACATATTTGCGACTGATGGCATTATTCGCGCCCCACACGCCAGGGGCAGTATAGGGATAATTGGCAGACGGCACAAAATCACCCGGATAGGCTTTTTCGCCCAGATGAATAGAGAGGAGTGCATCGAGCCATTGGTCTTCATACGGATTGGGTGTGTTGGGGACGAATAACCCGCGCAACACATTGCGAGGCGAGAATGGGCTATCGGTGCTGGTATCACGCGCTTGGAGCAACTGCACGAACATGCCGTTTACCAGCCCTGCGCCACCGCCCGCGCCATCGGCATAACACATTTCGCCATCTGCGCCTTTGCTCCCACCGAAGCCATACGGCGACCCCGGATTCACCAGCGTGATGGTGGCAAAGCGTTCTGGCGCATCCATCAGCAGTTGCCATGCGATGCTCCCGCCGAGCGAAATGGCGACCAAATGCACCTTCTCATAACCGAGCGTGTTGAGGAGGGCGACCACATCATCGGCAAAATCACCCATACCGCGAGTCGCATCAATCAGCGCATCACGGTCAGCATCGCCATAACCGCGTTGGTCGGGCGCGACCCCAAAAAATCCGTCTGGGAGCGCCAGCATCACAGGCTCCCACCATGTGGCACATGAGCTATTGCCATGTAAAAATAAAACGGGCGACCCACTTTCATCCCCCGAAAATAACACGCGGGTGGTCAGGCGGGGCGTGGTAATCATTTTGGCACGAATGCCGTCTAAAACAGATACAGACATAACAATATTTCCCCCATATTGATAATAATTTACCATTTGATTATAACGTGCTTCGTTAGGTTGCGCTATAAATCCATTTGTGCAACATAGCACAACTTGGTCT
>JALONZ010000565.1 GCA_025454675.1 Anaerolineae bacterium
CACTTTTTTGCTATCATGTAAATAGTATTTTTATTCTAGCACATTTTTAAGTACAATCAACTTACCAGCGCCTTATATCCCCATCGCTAAAGCGAGGGGGTTTACGGCGTTTTTGATAATCTGAATAAGCGCATAGACCAATAGCAGAGGACGAATTGTGATGTATCCTAAACAAACTCTATCAGAAATGCCCCCCATTGATGAATCGTCACTGCCCCCGCACTTGGTCGAAAATTTGCGTTTGGCGGCGCGTGCCATCGCCCAACATGTTGCGAATTTTAATCAAGATGCCGATGAACAAGAACGCATTACCCAACAAACCAATCAGTTGGTGGACAATTTTTTGCATAATGCCGAGCAAATCAAAATGCAATCACGCACAATGACGCAAAAAAATGCTGAAATGCGAATTTTAGCCAAAAGTGGCAAAACCACCATTCAAGAATCTGCGACCAGCATGGGGCAAATCCGCGCTCAAGTGACTGCCATCGCCAACACGATTATCAAATTGGCACAACTCACACGGCGCATTGATGAAATTATTTCGTCTGTTCAAGAAATTGCCACCCAATCGAATTTATTGGCGTTGAATGCGTCCATCGAAGCGGCACGGGCTGGTTCGCATGGGCGCGGGTTTGCGGTGGTGGCGGATGAAGTGCGCTCGCTATCCAAACAATCGAATATGGCGGCGGAACAGGTTCAACAAATTTTGGCAGAAATTCAGACGGCGGTGGGGCAAACCATCCGCGCAACCGATAGCGGGTTACAAAGTGTTGAAGCGGGATTATTGACGGTGCAGGCGGTGGATGAGGTGATGAATCGGTTATCGGATAATGTCAATACATCCGAAGAAGCGACCAGCGCCATTAGCGAATTACTGTCCGTTCAGATTCGGCACATTGAAGAACTCGCCATTGCCATAGACCGTACCAACCGCATCACCCAACAACATTTGGCAGATATACCAAATTTAGGCGCGTTGGGCGATGGGTTGGCAGGCTTGATTAAATAATTATTCAACCGCATATTCTGTGTATTGCCGTAATTCTGGCGCACGAAACGCAAGTACGATGCGCGATTTTGGAATACCTGCATTGACTAATTCGCGGGCGATACCAAAATCTGTACCATCATGTTGAATCCAAAACTTACCATTGATAATATCAATATGAACCAATGGATAATGTAACCGATATTTAATCCCGTCTCGTTCTTCCCAACCAACATTCATTAGGATGTAGTGGTCGTTTACACGGTCAAAAACAGTTTGTGTCTCCAGTGAAGGCTCATTTGAATAAGGAATTGAGGCGTATTCACCCAGAATACGCTCTACTAATTGACGCTCGGACTCGTAGGTATCCATTGTATGATGATTTTACTTTCTATATCATAGCAAAAAACGGGGTGGCGTGGTAAATTTTGTATCGGCAATTGTCGTACAAAATTTACCCTCATACACCACACGCCTTATATCCCCATAGATAAATCTAGGGGTTTTACGGCGTTTTTGATAATTCTACCGCCAATCATCAAGGATGTTGGTGGTGTCACCTTCGGTTAATTGGAATACCTCATTGGTCGAAAGATTTTGAATATACACATGATATCTACCCGATACATTGCTGGTATAGGCTAGATATTTTCCATCGGGGCTGAAAATGGGTTTATATTCATCCGAATCGGGTAGGCTAATCCGTATTTGACCCGAATCGGGGTTACGCACATCAATGAAGTAAATTTCGTTGTTGGTTTCACCTTCTGGGCGGGCGGTATACACAACCAAGCTATTGGTCATATCCCAGCGTGGCATAGACTCAATCATCGCCGTGCGGTCTGTTGTGAGCGAGGTCATTGTGCCACTTGCCACATCAATAATCACCAAATCGGGACCGATGTTTTCGATGGGGATGGGTTCGGCAAATTGCAATTGGATAACATCGCGCACCACTACAATTTTTGTGCCATCGGGCGAAATGGCGGGGTCGCGGTAACTGGCATCATCGTTGCTCAATTTGCGAATGATGTTGGTTACGGTATTGGCATCAGGCGCGACTTCTGCGGTGGCATTTTCCAAAATACTACCACCTGCACCAACGGTTAGCAAGAAAAGGTCATCGCGTTCCAATCCTAATTGTGTGCCGATAATCGCCAATTGTGTGCCGTCATACGAAAAGAAGGTTTGTGAAGATTCAAAAAACGCGCGTACCGTCTCGGATGCAGATAGGTTGCTTCGCATCTCAAACCCACCGGAACTAAATAATTGCACTTCTTTGGCATAATTGTTATTGATGTCTTCAATGGTGATGGAGAATAAAGACCCGCCTGCAAAAGTGGTTGCATTCAGGGCGCGTAAAGACCCAATTGGGCTGGGTTCACCGCGTGTAATGGGGAAGATGACCACAGGTTGCATGGCATCTAAACGCGGGGTTCGTCCAGAACGCCCGACCAAAACACCCGTCAAATCAGTCGGTACAGGGATTAGGGTGGCGGTGGGGGTGGCAGTGGGGGGTAATGTTTCGGATGGGAACGGTGTTCGGGTTAAGGTGGCGGTGGGTGGATTGACCGTGACAAATACCGCCGTCTGGTCTACTGCGATTTGGGTTTGTTGCTCCATCTGAAGGGTTTGTTGGGCGGTTAACTTGGGTATCCAATTTGGCGAGGAGTTCTTTGGCTTTGGTGTTATTGGGTTCAATTTGCAATAAAGTTGCCAGCGCAATCCGTTTTTCGTCATTATTGGTGGTTAGGCGTGCCAATAGCATCCATGCTTTGGCATTGGCTTCATCTTCTTCAAGCACCTCTTTGACTTTGGTGATAGCCGAATTCATATCACCCACTTTTGCCGCTTCAACGGCTTGCCGCAATAATTCTTGATGAATTGGGTCCATGTCTATTCCTTTTTAACGCAGACGGAAAATCAGTTCGGGTAAATAAAATACTTGCAAGGCTTGCGTATCGTTGGCAATGGCTAATGGTGTCAATTCGTTCCCTGTATAATTGGTCACATACACCGCAAATTGGTCGCCAATCCGATTGGAGATGAAAGCCACATAACGCCCATCAGTGGTGAAGGTGGGGGCGCGGTCTTCAGCATTATCATCACCCTCAGTCAACAGGGTGAGGTTACTGCCATCTGCACCCATGATAAAAATATCGGCATCGGTGTTTCTATCACTCACAAACGCGATATGCGTCCCCTTTGGATTCCAAACGGGTGAATAACTGTTTTTATCGGCATCGGTGATACGACGTGCATTATCGGGTGCATTGGGTTCTGGGATGGTCATGCTATATAATTCCGTTGAGCCAACACTATCTCTATCCGATGCAAAAATGACCGTTAAACTATTGGCAACTGGCGACCACGCCGGTTGAATATCCATATATGGGTTATCTGTGAGGGCATATGTACTCGTCCCATCGGCGTTGATATACCAAATATCTTCATCACCGTCCACATTGGTCACAAAAACCAATGCTTTGGCATCGGGCGACCAGCTTGGGCTGGATACAATTGTGCCTGTAAAATTGGTGATGGCGCGGGCTTGGGATAAATCATTGATTGGGGCGATGTGCAATTGCGGACGCAACAAGGTTTGCCCCCCCACATCGGTTGGCACATCGCGCACAAATGCCATAAATTGACCCGATGCGTCTATGGCAATGTCTCTAAAATCATCACCGACCAGTGTTAGGTTTGACCCATCACCAACGCCTAAATATAAGGATGGCGCGGTTGCATCTGGCGCTAACCCCACATAATACAATGTAAATTCGGTTAGCGGGACAGGTGTCGCGGTGGGTGTTGTTGTCGCCGTAGGTGTTATGGTTGGGGTGGGGGTAAAGGTTGGTGGCAAGGTGGGCGCACCACTTGTTCCATCAAATGTGGGTGGTGGCAATGATGTTGGTGATGGTATGGGAGAATTGATGCTGGTGGGTTCTTCGACCACGACCACCACAGGTAATGGTGTGACCGTTGGCGCAGGGGCAGGTGTGAGGATATTGGGCAATTGGGTGAGCAATAACAAGCCCGCCACAATCAGCGCACCAAATACCGCAATGATGCCAAGTAGCTCATTCCCGCCCGATTTTTCATCCGATTCGGATTGGGGTCTTGGCGGTTTGGGTTTGCGTTGCTCGCGCAATTGGGCAATGGATTCTTTTTTGACCCCACCGCCAACATCTGATTTGACTTGTTGACCAGATAAAGCGGCGAGGGCTTGCTGGGCGCGGGCGTTATCGGGGTTAATTTGTAACACGCGCTCCAAACACTCTTGGCGTTCTTTGAGGGTATTCACA
>JALONZ010000038.1 GCA_025454675.1 Anaerolineae bacterium
GTGTGATTATAGCCTTAAAGTGGATTTTATGAAACAATGTGGTGTATGGAATTTGGGGTAAGGAAAATCATGGATTATGCAAAACCTCAAAGTAAATGAGTGGCATTTATCCCCTGTACGCTACCTTGAAGCACATCATCCATCTATGCTATGATACATTTAATCATAGTTAGGAGATAAATTGATGGCATATTACTACGATGAGCCTTCGCGCACATTTAGCGAATATCTTTTAGTTCCGGGTTATTCTTCGGCTGATTGTGTACCCAACAATGTGACGCTCAGAACCCCCGTTGTGAAGTATAAAAAGGGTGAAAATCCAGAAATTTCGATGAATGTTCCCCTTGTATCGGCAATTATGCAATCGGTCTCCAATGACACAATGGCAATTGCTTTGGCACGCGAGGGTGGCATTGCCTTCATCTACTGTTCACAACCCATCGAGCAACAAGTGGCGATGGTTAAAAATGTAAAACGGTATAAGGCGGGATTCGTCTCTAGTGATTCAAATCTCCATCCCGATAACACGCTGGCAGATGTAATTGCCCTAAAAAAGAAAACCGGACATTCGACTGTCGCCGTGACTGATGACGGGACGGCAACGGGAAAATTGCTTGGTATCATCACCAGCCGCGATTACCGTGTCAGTCGCATGGATACAGAGACCAAAGTCTCGGAATTTATGACCCCACTCAGCAAACTGATTTATGCCCAAGAGGGCATTACCCTAAGCGAAGCAAACGACATCATCTGGGAGCATAAAATCAACATCCTGCCCATCATTGATAGCAATCAACGCTTGGCGGCATTCGTCTTTAGAAAAGATTATGACATCCATAAAACCAATGTGAATGAATTATTGGATTCATCCAAGCGGTATATCGTGGGTGCAGGGGTTAACACGCATGATTATGAGGAAAGAATCCCTGCTTTGGTGGATGCAGGTGTAGACATCCTGTGTATAGACTCCTCTGAGGGTTTTACCGAATGGCAGAGACGCACCCTAACCTATGTCCGCGAAAAATATGGCGATAAAGTCAAGATTGGGGCTGGTAATATCGTTGACCGCGATGGATTTCGCTTTCTTGCCGATGCTGGTGCGGATTTTATCAAGGTTGGCATTGGTGGAGGCGCAATCTGCATCACCCGCGAAGCCAAAGGCATCGGGCGCGGACAGGCGACTGCGGTGATTGAAGTGGCTAAGGCACGCGATGACTATTTTGAAGAAACAGGTGTCTATATCCCTATCTGTTCGGATGGCGGGATTGTTCAGGATTATCACCTCACGCTGGCACTGGCAATGGGCGCGGATTTTTGTATGTTAGGACGATATTTCGCACGTTTTGACGAAAGCCCTTCAAATAAAGTCATCGTGAATGGCAATTATATGAAAGAATATTGGGGCGAAGGCAGTGCGCGGGCGCGGAATTGGCAACGGTATACAAGCGGAGAAGGGTCTAAACTCTCGTTTGAAGAAGGTGTTGATTCTTATGTCCCGTATGCGGGAACACTGCGTGATAATTTAGCAATCACATTGAGTAAAATTAAATCTGCGATGTGTAATTGTGGCGCATTGAGCATCCCAGAATTGCAACAAAAAGCGCGTTTAACATTGGTCTCATCCGTCAGCATTGTTGAGGGTGGCGCACATGATGTTGTTTTGAAAGACCAACAAACACGCATGATTGAATAAGTTGGTTAGGGCAATAAAATACTTGACAGATTGATGGGGTTATAGTCTTAAAGTGAGTTTTATGAAAAAAGTAGGTGTAAACAATTTTGGGTAACGAAAATCATATCTAAATTTCACCATCAGGCTTATCGGTTCTGATAAGTTCGTCGATAATATCTCTAATTTCATTCGGTGAAATATCGTTTATTTCTGTTTTTGAATAAATAAGAATCAGGATAACATTGTCTATGAGTTTGAGATAATAAACAACTCGAAACCCACCACTTTTACCTCGTTGTGAATCGGGATTTTTAAGCCTAACCTTATAAACATCATAACCCACATTCGGGATAAGGTCTCCTGGGCGATTATCCGCCTCAAGTTCACCAATTAAATCATACACAACATGGGTCACATTTGGATATTTGCGTGCAAGTCGCTTCAATTGGCGAAGAAATTCGGGTGGGGTATTAACTCTCGTTGGCATTATCTGTTAACTCGTGTTCAAGTGCATCAATCGCTTCACGGGCAGGTGTAAGATGCCCAGCGAGTGCTTCTTTCATAGATTGGCGCAAACTTTGAAGTATTTCGGCTTTAGTCATTTCATCAGAATCTTCTTCTGCCTGAGAATATATCTCATGGTATTTTAGCCCCTGCTGTTGCATATATAAAAATAATTCACGCCATTCTTCTAGTGATAATTGGTCAACTTGTTGAATAATATCTTTGACGGTCACACTGATTATCCCTTCTACTGTTTGATAAATAGATTATAACATGAAAGGGGTGTTTCAATAAAACACCCCAATATTCACCTCTACCAAGATACAAGCATCTTCCCATTCCCCGACACCGTATATGCCCCAACAACCGCAGGGATGAGCGCCGTCTGTCCCAATCCCAACGGATAGGCTACCCCACCCGCCTGAATGGTTAGTTCACCCGCGATATTGGTGATGCCATGAAAGGTTTTGCCCCCTGTATCCAGCGAAGCAGGTTTATCTGCCGATACCGAATAGAAAAGGGTGCTGAAAAAATCACTTTCTATCATCGGTGCGTTATCACCATCTAACGGTGTATGGGTGATGATGGGCAGGCTGACCAAATTCGACACTTTCACCCCTTTTTCGATATGTAAGGGGCGCGGTTTGCCATCTAAATCCATCCGCCCCCAATCATATAAACGATAAGTGGTATCCGATGATTGTTGCACCTCATAGAGGACAATTCCGGGTCCAATGGCGTGGATGGTGTTGGCGTGCATAAATAAAATATCACCTGCTTTGACCGTTTGATAAACCAAGAGTGGTTCAAGTGTATTGGTCGCAATGGCGTGCGCGACAGCCTCGTGCGATGTGTTGGGGATGATGCCCATCACCAATTTCGCATCAGGTTCGGCATGAAGGATAATCCACGCTTCGGTTTTGCCACGCGGTTCACCTTCTAATTCGGCGGCTTGTTCATCATTCGGATGCACCTGCACCGATAACCAATCTTCGGCATGAATAAATTTGACCAGTAACGGAAATCCTTCTGAAACATCATATGGTTTGCCAATCATCTCCTGTGGGAATTGATTCAACAATTGCCCCAACGTCTGACCAGCATATACGCCGTTGGTGATAGTGCATTGGTCATGGAGTTCCCACGCTTCACCGTAGGGGTCGGCTGTGGGGAGGGTTTTATTCAAAACAGAAGCCAATTTGCGCCCACCCCATACTTTGATGTGTAAGCGCGATTCCAGTAAAAGCGGGTAGAGTGTGGTTGTTGTCATGTTCGTATCCTTATTCAAACGAAATGGATTAGCAGAAGCACCATTATTATCATATAATTCTGACAGTATAGGTATACACACTGGCAAGGGCTATGTCTGACGAATTCATTGGCAAAACAATAGGCGGATACGAAATTATAGAGGCGATTGGGCAAGGGGGGATGTCGAGTGTTTATCGCGCCCGTCAACATTCGATGAATCGGATGGTGGCGCTCAAAATTTTGCCCCGTCATCTGATGCGGGATGCCACCTATTTGGAACGCTTCAAGCGCGAAGTGAGCATCATCGCCAAATTAGAACATCGCAATATTGTCCCCGTTTATGATTATGGTGAACACAACGGGCAACCCTTCATCGCCATGCGTTATATGGCGGGTGGCTCGGTGGATGATTTGCTTCAACACGGTGTGATGGATGACCGCGATATTTTGAACATCCTGCGCCAAGTTGCGCCTGCCCTCGATTATGCCCACAGCAAACAGGTGCTTCATCGTGACCTCAAACCGAGTAACATCTTGTTGGATGAAGCAGGTGGGGCATATATCACCGATTTTGGCATCGCCCGCGTATTGAATGAATCGGGTGATAAAATCACCACACAAGGCGTTGTTGGGACACCCAGTTACATGAGTCCGGAACAGGCACAAGGGCAAGTTTTGGATGGTCGGAGCGATGTGTATTCATTGGCGGTGATGTTATTTGAGATGGCAACCGGTCGCCGTCCATTTGAAAATGATACGCCCTATAGCATCGCCGTCATGCAAGTGACCACACCACCGCCCAATCCGCGCAGTATTCGCCGTGATGTTAGCCCATCACTAGAAACAGTCATCTTGAAAGGACTCCGCAAACGGCGCGAAGAACGTTATCAAAATGCCGCAGAACTGGTGGCGGCGGTCGAAAAGGCAATTGAACAGCCGCTCCTTATTCAAGATGATACCCAGCGCGGCACAATTTTATATCAAGCAGAGACATCGCCATCACCCGCCTTGTTGATGGAAGAAAATACGCCCGTCAGCGTTATTTTTAGCCCACCATCGAATGCGCCTGTGATTTATGCCCCGCCACAAACAGGCTCATCGGGCATGAATGCGCCCGTGCGCCAAACCCCGCCCATCAGCAAAAAGATAAAAAAGCGCAAACCGCGCCCCAATTTGCTCATTAGCTTATTAGTCGGAAGCGTCATCGGATGTGGCTTATTGACCGTCCTCGCGGTAATGGGATTTGCCATGTTGGATGATTTGCTCAATCCAGCGCCTACCCCAACCAACACCCAAACCGCCGAGACCACATCCGAAGTGGCGATACCGACCATCATCATCCCCACCCTAGACCCCACCAGTCAGGCGGCACGAGATGCCATTTTGGGTGAAGGCACGTCCACACCCACAAGCACCGAATCGGTGTATATCACCGCCACCTTTGCGCCTGTGGGTGTCCGTGAAACACCTACCCCTTCCCCTCCCCCATCGGCAAATTCACTAGAAGATGCAGAACTAATTTATTTTGCACTCCGTGATGAATTATACGACCTGTATCTATACCGTTTCGATACCAACACCGAAATTCGGCTGACAACGGATAGCGCACGCAACTCCTACCCCATCGCATCTCCTGATGGGCAATATGTGGCGTTTCAATCAGATAGAGACGGCGATTTTGAAATTTATATCCTCACCATCTCCACCAATGCCATTCGCCAATTGACCAATAATAATGTCAGTGACCGCCTCGCAACATGGTCGCCGAATGGGGAGTGGATTGCCTATTCATCCGACACGCGCAACAATGGCGCACATGATTTATATCGTGTCCGTTTTGAAGGGGGTGAACCCGAATTACTCTATGGGGATGATAATCGCAACAGCCACGCCCGTTATAGCAATGATGGCAATTTTATTGTGTTCACGACAGGCTCGGTACTCGATTCTGCCACATGGGAAATTGCCATTTTAGACCTGAATACGCGCGAAGTCCGTTATTTAACCGATAACGATGTGAGCGATGCTTTCCCCTCATTCAGCCCAGATGATAACATGATTATTTATTCCAGCATCGGACGGGGCAACGGTGCAATTTATACCATTCCAGCCGATGGCATTGGCTTCCCTACCCTGCTATATGATGGCGTGGGGTATGATTGGGGCGCGAGTTATAGCCCAGATGGGCGGTATGTCGCCTTCACCGGTGAAATTCAAAATGAGTCGTTCATCTATGTGATGAATAATGACGGGACAAATGTCCAGCGTATTGCCGAAATTAACGGATTTTATCCATCATGGATACCCTAAATTATGCCCCTCAAAGAATCATCGGCAACCCTCGCCGAAATTGTCGCCGATACCATCCGCACGCAATTACGTGATGGGGTGCATCGGTGTGGAGATAAGCTGGCAGAACTGACCCTCTCGAAAGAATTGAATATCAGCCAAAATACCGCCCGTGATGCACTCGCCTTGCTCATTCAAGAAGGGTGGCTGGTCAAACGCCCCCGTTATGGCATCACCGTGCGCCAATTCACCAGCGATAGCGCCGATGAATTGTTCACATTATGGGGAACATTAGAAAAATTGGTGATGCACTGGGTGATGAAAACCATCACCAACGCCGAAATTGCCCATGTCAATCGGTTGGTGCTGGTTGCGCGTGACCAAGCCATGTACGGGGACGTGCGCGATATGCTGAATACGCGGTTTGAGATTCATCACTTTTTATTGCAAATCGCCAATAAACCCCAAACCAGCATGATATTGCACCAGATTTATAATCAGGTGTGGTTATTAGAGGTGTTGCGGATGGATTATGCGCCCCGCAATGCCATTCATCACCGCGAATTGCTAAATGGCTATGATATGGTGTGTCGGGCAATGGGTGAACGCAATCTTCACGGGGCGCAAGAGGCACTGTATTTTGCCATTATCAATGATGCCAAGCCATTTTTGCCTGTGGTAGATTTATTAAACACGTAATTCACTCGGTAATCCTCTGGATTCGATATTCAAAAATTCACCTTTATCAGGCAATTGGTCATCTGTTAAATCTGCAATATTCACCATCATAATTTGTGGGGTGTTACCATCTAAAAATAGTCGAACCAAAAATACAAAATCATCTTCCGCATGGGCAAAGGCATCGTGCAAATCAATTATCCCCACCCGAATTTGTTGAAAACGGTCATGGGATAAACTCGCATACAACCATGTTTCAGAATCGGGATGAACCCCTTCTTGAACAACCAAATAATGCGTATATGAGGCATTGCGACAAGCAAATAGCAATGGTTTATCATGATATTCATAAATTTCGATGATTTCCAATTTTCCGAGCATCGTATTTTGTGGCAAAAGCATCATAATTTATCATCCTCATCCAACACTATTTTGAAAACATCCCATGGGGTCGCATCAGATGGTATCCACCATGTATGATGCGATGGATGTGTTTCACTTGGTGTATGTTTCATTTTACCATGATTTGGCATTAAGAATCCTTCCAAAATGGGTTTATGCTTCATACTTTTAACACGTCGTTTGAGACGATAAATTCCCTCAATGTCGGTATAAATTGAAATTCCGCCCGCAACACAGTCCGTAACCCCTTCCCATTGGCGATTTGGATACAATTCACGATACGATAAAAAATCATGCTCATCGAAATTCATTTTATCTGCCAAACGATAAACAACCCCATTGGTAGAAATAGCATCTTCTGGTGGACATTCATCAGGTAGATGCTTGCGCCAATTTGTCATCAATTCACCTTCGCACATCAAATAACATCTACCTGAAAATTGTCACACATCGCGCCCAAAGATGCAACTCACCCTTTCAAAAATGCCCATAACGCCATATTAAATGCCTCTGGTTGTTGCAAATTGATAAAATGCCCTGCATTCGGGATGATAGACAGTGTTGCATTGGGCAGGTGCTTCACCAAATATTGTGAAGATTCGACCACCATATAATACGGATGTTCGTTATCCCCTGCCATCACCAATACAGGGCATGTCACCTTTTGATAACCTGCGAGGTCAATGGGATATTCTTTCCACAACAAGGTATCATCCAAGAAATGTTGAAAATCGTATTCATCCATCATGGCGCGGGTACGGGCTTTTAGCGCATCACTGGCGGGGTAATGACTGCCATCCACGAATGCTTTAGCAAAAATGACTTTCGCTTGGTCAAAATCATCTGCTTTGACGGCAATGATAAATTCAGTCCACCAATCTTCGGCATTATCGGGATAATCAAAACCTGCCGCGCCTGTGCTGATGACCATCAATTTTTCGACACGTTGAGGATATTGAATCGCAAATTTCATCACTTCCATAGACCCCATCGAAAGCCCCAATAAATTGACCTTTTCGATGCCCAGCGCATCTAATAAGCCTTTTATATCGGCAACATGGTCAACAATCCGCACATCCGTTAATTTCGACTTGCCAAAACCATATAAATCCAGCGTAATCACCTGATATGACTTAGAAAATTCTGCTACTTGGTCTGCCCACATCTGACTATTCAATAGCATGGCATGAATCAGCAGTAAGGGCGTGCCTGTGCCAGTCGTTTCATAATACAAGGGTTTATCATTGATGGTTAAAAATGGCATTTTTGCATCCTTTCAGGTTCAACATCTCACGATATAATCAGCATATCACAAAAACAGGACATTTGTGTCAATTAACAACAAATATGTGCTAAGTATCCCTAAAATTTCGACATAACCCCTTCACAAGTTCTACATAATTTGAGCCTATCATCATGACAAATCTAAAAAACAAGTCGTGATTGACAAGGAGAAACATCATGAACAAGAAATTAGTCGTCATCGCAGTATTGGTTATCGGTTTATTGGTCGTCAGCGTAGGCGCGATTTATGCCCAAAGTGGTAACGGCAACGGGCGCGGACGGAATGGTGATGGTGATAATACATGCCAAGAAAATTGCACAGGAACAGCCCAACAAAATCAAAATGGGCAACAACAAAATGGCAATGGCAATCAAAATGGCAACATGAACATGAATTGCCAACAGGATTGCACAGGTGATATGCAACATCATCAATATGGGTCGCATCACAATATGGGCAATGGCTCGGCATATCAATATCAAACAGGCGGATGGATGACCATGCTCCCCGCCAAAACCGACCTTCCTCTCACAGAGGCGGTGATTGAAGCCATGATTGATGGTTATACCGATGAATTTAATGCCTATAGCGCATATACGGCAATCATTGAACAATTTGGCGAATTGCGCCCCGTGAGTGCGATTGCGAATGCCGAAGCGCAACATATGGACGCATGGACATTCTTATTTGAACGCTACGGCGTGGCATTACCCGAATTGACTGCCCCAGAAATCCCCACATTCGCTACTTATGAAGAAGCTGTCACCTTCGCTCGTGATGCCGAAATCGCCAACATCGGGTTATATGATACGATGCTCGCCACCCTCGCCGATTATCCCGACATGGTGCAAGTGGTCACAAACTTGAAAGACGCATCGCTTAATAATCACCTGCCCGCCTTTGAAAATTACCTGAAATAAGGTTAGAAATCGTAGTGGCATGATATATAAAATTACTTTTTGACCTCACCCCCCTGCCCCCTCTCCAAATTTGGAGAGGGGGAGAAAACCATTTTATAGGTGTGTTTAAATCCCCTCTCCGATTGGGAGAGGGGATTTAGGGGTGAGGTTGGTACAGCAAGCCCCTACAACAGGTTATGATAAAATAACAACGTACAAAGGACATTTTCGGATGGCATACAAAATTTTATTGGCAGATGACGAATCACACATCCTAGACACCCTCAGCGCCTATCTTAAAGCGGAGGGATTTTTGATTTTTACGGCAAAAAATGGCAAAGAGGCATTATTCGCGTTTCGGCATGAAAAACCGGATTTGGTCATTTTGGATGTGATGATGCCCGAAATGGACGGCTGGCAAACGGCACGGCTCATCCGCAAAGAAAGTGACCTGCCCATCCTGTTTTTAACAGCGCGGGTGGATGATAGCGACCAAATTATGGGGCTGGAGATTGGCGCGGATGAATATATCACCAAGCCGTTTAGTCCGCGCGTGGTCGTGGCAAAAGTGCGGGCATTGATTCGGCGGGCATATGGCGATATGCAAGCCGAGATGACCATTTATACGGTTGGCGACCTCGAAATGAATGTCGAAGGACACACCGTCAAACGCGGTGGCGACTTGATAGACCTAACACCTAGCGAATTTAGCCTATTACAATTGATGATGAGTCGTCCAGGGCGTGTATTCAGTCGCATGGCATTGCTGGAACATCTGCAAGGCGAAGCCTATGCGCCATATGAGCGCACCATAGATGTGCATATCAAAAATTTGCGCCTCAAATTGGAAGCCGATACTCAAAATCCCAGTTACATCGAAACGGTGTACGGGGTGGGATATAAAATGAGGACAGACACATGAATACCTTACGGGTACGCTTATCATTGGCGTTTTTGGTCGTCATCGGGGTGACAATCGCATCATTCGCATGGACGATGAACACCATCGCACGCGCCTCTTTTGAAGATTAT
>JALONZ010000566.1 GCA_025454675.1 Anaerolineae bacterium
TCTTGCGCCATCATCATCTCGTAGGCGCTCACTGTTGCGGTCATATCCACCCCACTCGATACACCACCACACCCCGCCAACAACAAATCCCCTAGCGCCACGATAAACAAACCACAAAAATTCACAAGACCAATCCTTCACAATCATTTTGCGACAAACGATAATAGTACCAAAGAATCAAGATACATTTTAACCCAAAACTGGATGATTGCCCCATGCGTTCCCACCGATTGACCTTCGTTTTTCTGGCGTTTTATCTCATCTTCTTGGGCGGGAGCGCCTATTATACCTTTGTGTTCCCCATCCGCATCTTTCACCATGCCTTCATGACCATTTTGATGGGCATTTGGTATTTTCGCAAACTGCGGGGCGATGGCATCCCCCACACCCCGCTCAATTTGCCCTTATTAGCCATGTGTGTGGTGTGGGGGTTATCGGCTTTGTTTGGTGTTGAGCCACGCAATTCGATTGAGGGATTATGGTTTGTCTTTTTGCACCTCACCCTATTCTTCGTCCTCGTGGATTTATTCCAACGTGGGCGGGGGAGACTCGTTTTAGAAACACAATTTTTTATGGGCGCGGTCATCATCTTATTATCAAGCATCGAAATTGCCTCGTGGTATTTTGGACTTAATATCACACCCAATACATCTGTCGGGTGGATAGATGTGCGCCTAATTCCCCTCGCACCCATTCGCCTCGCATTGGCGATGAATATCAGCACCTTGCTGGCGGGATATGTCGCGCCGTTCATCATCCTCACCATCGGCTGGGCGCTCACTGTCCGCAGACCCGATTATCGCAAAGCCTTATGGATGATTGCAGGGGCATTGTTCATCATCCTCATCTTAACTTTTTCAAGAGGCGGGTTGCTTTCGCTAAGTGTGGGGTTAGGCGCATTTATCGTAATGCAATTAGTCGGAGATGAAAAACGTGCTTCGCTCCGCAAATGGCTAATTCCGCTTGCGCTCATTGGCGGGGTTAGCATGGTCATCATATTCACCATCAGTCAGGCGCGGAGCAGTGGCGATGAGGGGCGCTTGGATATGTATCGGAGTGCAGTCGAAATGACACTGGATAACCCCATTTTAGGTGTCGGGGTCGGCAATTATGGGCGTGTATTCCGTGAATATCGCACCCCAGAATTGGCGCGTGACCGTTTGGCATCGGCACATAATTTATATTTGCACACCGCATCCGGTCGGGATATTGGTCATCACATGGTGGCGCACTTGGAAAGCCCAAGAAACCCGCCCGCGCAAAATTCGCCATACCGCCGTCATTGGGGCATTACTCGGTGTTGGGGCGCATAGCATGGTGGATGTGTTCACCACCACACCACTGGTATCCTTGCTGGTGTTGTTGGTCGCGTATAGCATCACAGGGCATCGCACTGTATTGGATGAGCGCCCCAAAGGTGCAAAATTACCCGCCTTAGCAGGGCTGATTATCGTAGTCGGATATGGTATATTTTTCGTCCAAACAGACCGCGCCTATTCCGCTTATCTGAGTAGTTTGCGCGGGGGCGAAAATGCCTTAGCGAATGCTCAACTTGCTCAATCATTAGACCCCGAATTAAATTTATATATGCTACAACTTGCCTATCTCGCCCAAGATATTGATATGTATAAAACCGCCCTGCAACTTGAACCCACTTGGGATGTGGGCTGGATGAATTTGGCTTATTTATATGAGCAAGCAGGTCAATATGACAAGGCATTAGACGCATTATATCAGGCAAAAGCCATTCTTCCACTTGGTGTAGAAGTGAATTACAACATCGGACGCATCGGTGAGCAATATGGCATCTTAGATGATGATGCTATCATCACCCATTATGCAACAGCAATTGAGCATTTTCGTGGGCGTAATCAACCCCCTACCCAGTTATTCTGGTCAGAAACGGCATTGCGCCAACAAGCCATGCGCCGTTTTATCGAAAATCGTGTGCAATACGAAATAAATATGGCATATCTGCTGGTCGCAACCCATTTCCCAGATGAAGCACCCAATTATGTCCCACAAAATCCGCAAACAGGCGCAGAGTGGTGGATTATTGGCGAACACGCCTTGCGCTTTGAAAATAATCCGCAAAAAGCAATCGAAGCCTTCACCAATGCCATCAATCGAGATGGACAAAATGGTGATTATTATGCGGGGCGCGCCCGTGCCAAAATCGCACTTGGCGAAGATGCTACGGTTGATGTGAACACCGCTTCACTACTACCACGCCGATTTGAATCTGTCGCGCTCATCCGTGCGGATATGGCGGAACAGGCAGGCGATATGGAAGTGGCACAAAAATTACGCGAAAGCGCCCAATCACGCACCGTTGGCGGTGAATTTGCGGGTGTGTTATATCATGGGCGCATCGGCACATTCGATTTGCCACAAGCGATGTTACTCCCTAATCAATAGAGGGCTTCACATTTGCATCAAATGTTGGTATGATGAATAAATAAATGCCCCCATAGCTCAGTGGATAGAGCGTTGCCCTCCGGAGGCAGAGGCCCAGGTTCGAGTCTTGGTGGGGGCAAAATAAAAAAAGCGCCGTTGTGCGCTTTTTTTTGATTCTCATCATCATAGGGGAATCGTCTTGTTTCTCTGTTGCCAATATGACCAATCCTCATTATGATTGCCCACATGATAATTATACACACACTCCAAACTTTATTGCGTCAGTGGCGTTGGATAGCCCGATTATTGATTTTGATATTTCTCCTATCCCAACTCGCCCCGCCCCGCCTGCGCGTGATGCTCGAAAATCCACCCCAAACCGTCATCACCAATAAGCCCAAAGTGTGTGTGCATACCGATTTAATTCATGAGCCACCCGAATCTTCCATTCAAATGACCTTGCAACTCATCCGCGAGATGGGCGCACCGACCATTGTCGAATTTTTTCCATGGGCATACATCGAATCTAATCCCGATAGTTACGATTGGAATCAACCCGACCTCATCCTCAAACATGCCGAAAATCAGGGCGTGCGGATTATCGCCCGCATGGGACTTGTGCCAGAATGGGCGCGTCCAAAAGAGACCTCATTCAATTATATTGATGAGGACGGCTTAACCCATTTTGCAGAATTTGTTGCCGATTTTGCAAGCCGTTACGCGGGCAAAATTGACCACATCATCATCTGGAATGAGCCAAATTTGGCATTTGAATGGGGATTTGCGCCCAATGCCACCGACCCAACCCGTTATGTGGACATGCTCAAAGCCGTTTATGCGCCGTTGCACCGTGCCAATCCGAATATAACTGTGTTGGCGGGGGCGCTTGCCCCAACATTAGAATCTGTCAGCAGTCCCAATGGGTTAGATGATTTACTCTATCTGCAAGCGATGTATGATGAGGGCGCAAAAGATTATTTCGATGCCTTAGCCATTCATACATATGGATTCACCACGCCACCCGATGCGCCACCAGACCCGCGTGCATTAAATTTTCGGCGGGCAGAATTATTGCGTGACATCATGGTCGCCAATGGGGATGAAAATAAGCCTGTTTATGTCACCGAAAGCGGTTGGAACGATAACCCGCGCTGGATTCAAGCGGTACGCCCATCTCAACGCACGATTTACACCCTATCCGCCTTTCACATTGCAGAAGAATGGGATTGGGCAGAAACAGTGTGTTTGTGGATATTTCGGCATCCCACCCCGCGCAATACCCATCGTGATAACTTCACATTGGTGACACCTTTTGTCCAAATCAAGCCCATTTATTATGCGATTCAGTCTTATGCACGCGGATTCGGCACGGAGGAGCAATT
>JALONZ010000567.1 GCA_025454675.1 Anaerolineae bacterium
TGCCACCCCAATCGGTGTTGCAAGCACAGAGATAAATTCGTGGTCATTCATCATCACCCCCACCAAATCGGATGCACGTTTGAGGGTGAACAAAAGCAACCGCCCACCAAGTACCCCATCATCATGAGCGCGGAGTTGGGCAGACCGAATGCCCTCACGCATAATATCATTCAGTTGATACGTGGCGGGTTCTCTGGCGATGAGGCGTAACCATTCCAATACACTTTCGCTATCACCTTGTTCGATAACAATTCCCAATGATGCCCGCGCCGATGATGTGAGCAACGGCAACCAAACATCATCAAAGTGGGTGGCAAGCGCGGTTCTGGCAAAAAAATAAACCGCATCCGGTTCATTATTCATCCATGCCTCAAGTTCGGCTTGAATGAAGGGTCTGGCATCTGGTACATCCGCCATAAAGGTCAATAAATAGACGACTGCCTCAGTATGACGTTCTTGCAGGGCATAACGCAACAATTGTTGGGCATTGCTTTGGTCAAAGGTCATAGATTTGTGTTCCCACCACAAGTTACCGATTAAATATCGCGTACCCGCCGAATGAATTCGATGCTTTCCAAACGGCGTTCCAGCAAAAAGCCGATGTATCCCAGCATAATGCGTTCCACTTCTGGATGGACACTCGCTTTAATCCCACCCAACCCACGCACCTGTTCATAATCACTACGTTGGATGTGGCGCATGAGATGAAGTGCATCCATACTGACAGGAATTGTGCCTGTCGTCAAGTGGTGGGCGCGGGGACTGACCACCCCGCCATCGGCAAAACTAAAAAATTGGTCTTCGGGGAGAATTTTTTCGTGGGTAATCACACATTGCGTTAATTCGGGGCGAAATCCAACGACATCCAACAAGTGAATTTCAAAAAAGCGCACCGCCAAGCGCAAGTCTTTATCATCACATAATCGCTGAAAGGTGGCATAAGTGAGGTCATACAGGGTTTGCAGGTGTTGGTCGCCATCAAACGTGAATTTATCTACCAATTCAGCGATATAATTGGCATATGCGCCCGCCCGCAAATCCTCCCGTAGGTGCAAAAACGGGTTGGTCATCTCGGCTTGGGTGGCAATATCAATATCACGCCCCCTGGTGATGAGCATATCGGCACAAGTGAATAATTCCACATGCCCTGTTTTGGTGCTAACCGGTTTACGTGCGCCTTTGGCAATCGCATCACATTTGCCATGTGTGGGCGAAAGGATGGTAAGCAAGCGGTCTGCCTCGCCAAAATCACGACGTTTGAGGATGAGCGCGGGTGTGCGATAAGTGCGTTCTGAGGTTGACATAAGGGTTTATTTGCGTAAATCGCTTCCACTAAAGCCATAGGGGAGTAATTCTTTCAATGCCAAATCATGATGAATTGTCCCATTCATATCGGCGATAATCACGCGCAAATTGGGCGCGAATTCATACAGCATCTGCCGACAAATCCCACAGGGTGTCCCCCCACCCCGTGTCACCACAGCAATTGCCGTAAAATCGCGCACACCCTCACTGACTGCCTTCACTAACGCACTCCGTTCCGCGCAAATCCCTGCGGGATATGTGGCATTTTCGACATTGCACCCCGTAAAAATTTGTCCATCCTCAGCCAAAAGCGCCGCCCCAACATGATACCCCGAATACGGTGCATAGGCGCGTTGGCTAACGGTGATGGCATGGTCAATTAAATTTTGGATGTGTGCATCGGTCATCATCAATATCCTTTTAGGCAGTGGTAGCATCTTGTGAATTATTAGGCTGTGGTGCGGTATCATCTTCTGTAACATCATCGTGTTCTGCTTGTGGGCGTTGGCGGGTGGCTTCCACCTTACGAATTCTGCGACCATCCACCGATAGTACCTTCAGGTGAATATCTTCCAATTCAATCACTTCATCTACCAATGGAATACGCCCAAAATACGAATAAATATAGCCGCCGAGTGTATCGTTCTCATCGGTTGGCAATTCGACTTCCAGCAAATCATTAAAATCATCGAGGTCTATACTGGCATCCACAATGTACAAATCATCCGTCATGCGGGTATATTCGGCTTCTTCGTTCATATCATATTCGTCTTGAATATCGCCGATAATTTCTTCAATCAGGTTTTCAATCGTCACCATGCCCGCCGTGCCACCATATTCATCCACCACAATCGCCAGATGAATCTTTTTGACCTGCAACTCTTTCAACAGTTCATCTGCCCGTTTGGTTTCGGGGACAAAATAAGCAGGGCGCATCATTTGCTTGATGGTCATGGGGTGGTCTTCGCGTGACCAATGCGCCAATAAATCTTTGGCATACAACAACCCGCGAATATTATCCAAATTGCCTTCATACACCGGTATACGTGAAAAACCCGTGTTGGTGAATAATTTCCCCGCATCATCTAATGTGCCATTCACATCAATGGCAACCACATCAATGCGTGGCACCATCACTTCACTCACATAGGTCTCGCCCAATTGAAGCACCGAATAAATCATGTCTTTTTCTTCATCTTCAATCGTCCCACCCGTATGCCCCGCTTCGACCACTGTCATAATTTCTTCTTCGGTGACGGTATTCACTTTGCCTTCGCTTTTGAATAGCGCCGATAAACGGGTGCTAATTTGTATCATCGCA
>JALONZ010000568.1 GCA_025454675.1 Anaerolineae bacterium
CATCGCTTGGATAATCCCGCGTGCCACTTCATCGCAACGGGTGATGCCACCAAAAATGTTGATGAAAATGGCTTTCACATTTTCGTCATAATTAATCACCGTCAGGGCATTCGCCATGTGGTCGGCTGATGCACCCCCACCAATATCCAAAAAGTTGGCGGCTTTGCCACCCACTTGGCTGACAATATCCACCGTACTCATCGCCAAGCCCGCACCGTTGGCGATAATACCGACTGTGCCATCCAAACCGACATATTGCAGGTCTTTTTCTTGCGCCATGCGTTCCCGTTCATCGAGGGGTTCTAACCCTGTGAAATTTGCCCATTCGGGATGACGGTGTGCAGACGCATCATCAAGGCTCACCTTCGCATCCAGCGCATGAACATTGCCTTCTGGTGTCAGGATGAGCGGATTAATTTCTGCGAGGGTCGCATCCCCTTTGATATAGCAATCATATAATTTGAGCAAAATATCCACTGCGCCATCATTCGCTTTGGGGTTCAGTTTGGCGGCAAGTACCCATTCGCGTGCGATTTCGGGTGTCAATCCAACAACGGGGTCTACCCAGATGGTGGCAATCGCTTCGGGGTTGGTGGCGGCGACATCTTCAATGTCCACCCCACCTTGCGCCGAAAGCATCCCCAAGTGTAATTTTTTGCTACGGTCAAGCGTGAATGACGCATAATATTCTTCGGCAATATCAGAAGCGTGTTCCACCCATACACGGCGAACATCGTGTCCTTTGATATTCAGATTGAGGATGTTGGTGGCATGAAAACGGGCTTCTTCAGCATTATTTGCCAATTTAACCCCGCCTGCTTTACCACGTCCTCCCACCAAAACTTGCGCTTTGATGACGACTGGATAACCCACTTGTTCGGCGGCGGCAACGGCTTCGTCTGCGGTATCAGCAACCGCGCCCGCCGAAATCGGAATGCCAAATTGTGCAAAATATTGTTTACCTTGATATTCAAATAAATCCACTGATTTGCTCCTTAAAAAAATATATCCACAAAAAAATAAACAACACACATATATATTTATACGGTGTTATGGAATATGCTTTATGTTACCCCTTTTTGGTGCATCTCCATAGGCTGTTTTCATTGCACCCTATGACGCTGTAAGGGCGCAACATGTTGCGCCCTTACACATATTATCAGGCGGTATCAACCAAATTAGCCAGAGAGAAATCGCTTATTTATCCAACAATTGCAAGGTTTGTTGGGCATGTTTTTGAATATCAGGGTTAGCATCTGTCGCCAACTTTTGGAGCAAACTCCGCGCCACACTCGCACGGAATTCGCCCAATAATTTCATAATCGCTACACGTTCTTCAACACTATCAGAATCACGCAAACGAATGAGCAACCCTGGCACGGCAGGTTCGCCGATTTCTTTGATGAGCAAATACACCGTACTCACCGCCGCAAACTTTGCCAAATGATGCAAATCATCGGGTGATAAGTTTCGCAATTTGGCGCGGGCGCTGGATGGTGTTTCATCTGGCACCTGAAGCATCCCGGTCATGACATGCACCAAATCACGCACTTGGCGCATTTTGGTAAAATATTCTTCGGTTAAATACTTAGGACGTATAAAATGTGTGTTGGACTCTGGCATGAAAAACTCTCCACTACAGGTTAAGCATGTGACCTTCTAATCCGTGCGCCGCCTCTTTGAGTGCTTCACTCAAAGTTGGGTGGGCATGGACATTGCGGGCAATTTCTTCTGGGGTCAATTCGGCGTTACGTGCCAATGTCAATTCGGGCAACAATTCGGTCACATCGGGTCCGATGAGATGAGCGCCGAGCAATTCACCATATTTTTTATCGCTAATCAATTTCACAAAACCCACCCCATCACCCAATCCCAATGCTTTACCATTGGCTTGGAAGGGGAACTTTGCCACATTAATATCATACCCCAAATCGCGTGCTTGTTTTTCGGTATACCCAAAACTCGCCACTTGCGGTTGGCAATAGGTCGCACGGGGCATCATGATAAAGTCGAGTTCAACCGATGGCACACCCGCAATATTTTCGGAGGCAATCACACCCATTGTTTCCGCCACATGCGCCAACATCAATTTTGCGGTCACATCCCCAATGGCATAAATATGAGGCACACTGGTTTGCATTTTGCCATTAATATCAATCGCACCGCGTTCTGTCAGTTTGACACCCGTTTTTTCCAGTCCATAACCTTGTGTGCGCGGGGCAAAGCCAATCGCTTGCATCACTTTATCGGCGGTCAAAACCTCTGTTTTGCCATCTTTGCTAACCGTCACTTCTACACGGTCGCCCTTATCTTCAATTTTATCCACTCTGGTGCTGGTGAGGATGGTTACACCCATCTTTTTATAATGCTTGAATAATTCTTTAGAGACTTCTTCATCTTCTAGGGGCAACACCCTGTCCATAAATTCGACAATGGTCACTTGCACCCCATAATTGTGCATCACATACGCAAATTCCATGCCGATTGCCCCTGCCCCTGCAATGATAATGCTTGTGGGCAGTTTATCTTCCATGATTTGTTCTTCATATGTCACCACCCGCTCACTCAGTTGTGTGTTGGGGATGAGGCGGGTTGTTGCGCCTGTGGCGATAATG
>JALONZ010000569.1 GCA_025454675.1 Anaerolineae bacterium
TTCTTCGTGTCCGCAACGGACGGCAAGAATGCCGTCCCTACAACCCGCGTAAGCGCACTAAAGGCGCTAAAACCACCCAGATGTTCGGTTTTTCAGCCCGTAGGGGCTTGCCATGGCAAGCCCCTACAAAGGCGAATAGGCGGGTGCTTTAGCGCCTGCCGAAAATGGTTTATTCTGCAAGCCTAAGATGTGGGTAATGATAAGCCCAAACGGAGCGGGGAAAAGGACATGATATATCATGTCCCTACAACCCACCTAAAAAACTGCTTTTCTCTCGCTTCTCCAAATTGGAAAAGGGTGGGGGGATGAGGTTAAACAAGATTTTGTTGTTAAGGAGATACAGATATGTCACAAGATAAAACAATTGGCAAGCCGATGATTACCTGTCGGGGCGTGAATAAATGGTTTGGCGAATTTCATGCCCTCAAGGATATTAACCTAGAGGTGGCAGAACGTGAGGTGGTGGTGGTCATCGGACCCAGTGGTAGCGGAAAATCTACCCTGATTCGGTGTGTCAATCGCCTAGAAGAACATCAAGAGGGGCAAATTTTGGTGGATGGCATTGAACTCACCAACGATATCGCCAATATCGGCGCGATTCGGCGCGAGACGGGCATGGTGTTTCAGTCGTTCAATTTGTTCCCACACCTGACCGTTTTGGAAAATATCACCCTCGCGCAACGCTATGTGCGCCGTCGTCCGCGCCAAGAAGCCGAAGCCAAAGCCCTGAGTTTGCTGACGCGGGTGGGCATCCCCGAACAGGCGGGTAAATATCCGGGGCAATTATCGGGGGGGCAACAGCAACGGGTGGCGATTGCCCGCGCGTTGGCGATGAGTCCCAAAATTATGTTATTCGATGAACCGACCAGCGCACTCGACCCCGAAATGGTGAAAGAAGTGTTGGATGTGATGAAAGAATTGGCACGCGGTGGCATGACCATGATTGTCGTCACGCACGAAATGGGGTTTGCGCGGGAAGTGGCAGACCGCGTAATTTTTATGGATGGCGGGCGCATCATTGAAGTCGGCACGCCCGAACACTTCTTCGTAGACCCGCAACACGACCGCACCAAGTTGTTTCTATCGCAAATTTTATGATGACGCTTGGCGATGGGGTATCGCATTAAAATGCCAGTTATCAACATCGTAACTGGCGTTTTTTTTGTTGGGCTTGATGCCAATGACTTGACACCTCACCAAAAACGCGGTATATTAAAGGAAACTTAATTCAGTTATTGAAAAAAGGTTATTGTGAACGCATTTATCCGTAGCAACCGCGATTTAGTCAAAGCCATGAACCGAAGCCTGCTGTTGAATATCATACGGCGGGAGGGACAGTTATCGCGCAAGCAACTGACCGAGATTTCTGGCTTGAGCGTGGGGTCGGTATCGGGGATTGTGGGCGAACTTTTAGATAATGGCTGGATTTTGGAGGCAGGGGAGGGCGATTTTACGGGTGGGCGCAGGCAAACCATGATTCGCCTCAATCCAGATGCGGGTTATGCCATCGGCATCAAATTGATGGAAGAAAAGGTGGTGTGCGCCATCACCAATTTTGAATCGAGCATCATTGATTATTATGAAAGCCCAATTCCCCCACGGATAACCCCGCCACAATTGGTCATGGCGCTGAAAAATGTGATAGATACCCTGATGAACACGCTCAAAATGAAACCCGAACAATTATTGGGTGTGGGGATTGGGTTGGCGGGCATCATCCGCACCGATGAGGGCATTGTGCAACATTCCCCCTATTTTGGCTGGCGCAATTTGCCACTGGCTTACATGCTGATGCAAAAATTACAACGTCCGGTGTATATCGAAAATGATGTGAATACGCTCACATTGGCAGAACAACTTTTTGGCGCGGGGCGGCATCATGACAATTTTGTCGTTATCACGATTGGGCGCGGGGTTGGGCTGGGAATTGTCATTGGCAACCAGATTTATCGCGGAAAATGGGGCGGGGCGGGCGAATTTGGGCATATTGTCATCGCCAACACCCCAAATGATACCCCGTTCCCGACAGCGCAGACCCTTGAACAAATCGCATCCGACCCCGCCATCATCGCATCCTTGCGCCAAATAAATGGCAAAAAAGCCGTGAATAGCTTGCGCGATGTGGTGGCATTGGCAGAAAATGGCGATGTGGATGCCCAAAATGCGCTGGCGCTCAGTGGGTATTATGTGGGCATGGGCTTGGCGAATTTGGTCAATATCCTGAATCCGGGCATGATTATCATCAGTGGCGAAGGCACAATCGCGGGGGATTATCGCTTGCAACCGATGATAGACAGCCTGAGAAAGCATACGTTTAACGGCTTGATGGATGATGTGAGCATTGTGATTGAACCCACCGATGACCGCGCGTGGGCGCGTGGGGCGGCGAGTTTGGTGATTAGTAAGGTGTTTGAATCACCCATCATTGAGGCACAACAACAATAATATTTTTTTAGATGTATTTTTTCAATCAGTGAAAGATGTTAGATGTGTTAAACACGAATAAATATGCAAAATGGGGATGGGTCACATTCTTTTTAGCGCCAAGCCTGATTGGGCTGATGATTTTCATTGTGTATCCCATTTTATCTTCCTTATACTATGCT
>JALONZ010000570.1 GCA_025454675.1 Anaerolineae bacterium
ATTGGTCAATCAATAAAAATAATTCAATGTTATCGGGCAAGATGGCGCACAGATGCACATGCAAAGCATCCGCCGATTGGCGTAAATCGGGTAAATCAGGCACGGATGATACAAGGGTCACTTCGGTTAGGGCTTCGGCTAAAGCGCGGAACGGGTCATCACTGGGGGTCATGACGCTAATCATCCAATTGCGACTGATGGGTATTGATTGCTGGCGGATAACTGCCAATAATCCCGCCCGCACAAGGCTCGATTTTCCGCTACCACTGGGTCCCAATACGGCTAAAAACCGATTTTGAACATCTCCAAAATAATCAGATAGGCGTTTGATGGCTTCGGCGCGTCCAAAAAAATCACGGGCATCAATTTCATCAAACGGGCGCAATCCTTTGAATGGGTTGCGGATGATAGGTTCAATGTGTTGGGTGGTACCCCCTTTACGTTTCGCCAGAATTTTTTTAGGGGGGCTATCCCCCAAAATTTGTGTGCCTCCATCAAGTGGCAAGGTATTGGATGCCGATGTGGTCACGGGTTGCTCGGTGGGTACATCGGTATTGGTGAACAAATTTAATACCGAAAAATCTGTTTTCGCTGATATTGCCCTAACAAACGCATTGAAAAAATCAATCACCGAATTGTAGCGTGCCTGTGGTGAATAAGCGGTGGCTTGCCACAATACACCATCTAAGGCGGGGGGTAAATCGGGGCGGGATTGTAGGATGGATGGCAACGGAAATGCCTCACGCTTGAGTTTGATAATGTCGGTGAATCCACCCATAAAGGGAATTTGCCCAACCAGCATTTCATAAACCAACACCCCCAAACTATACACATCGGCTTGGGGTGATGTGGTCATGCGTGCCAATTGTTCAGGCGACATATACACAGGCGACCCCAACGACAAGGATTTCATCGTCACTTCGTTTGGGGTATGCAAAATATCCACCGCGATGCCAAAATCGGTGAGATACGCATTTTGTTGCTCATCAAACAACACATTTTCGGGTTTTATGTCCCGATGCACCACATTATGTTGATGCGCCACATCCAACGCACTGACCAATTGTAATAAGATTTTCATCACCAATGGAATCGGCAACGGCGTGGGATTCATGAGCATGGCACGCAAGTTATCTCCACGCAACCACCGCATGACCATATACGCACCGGTCGAATCGCGCCAGAAATCGTATACAGGCACAATATACTGACTCTCTAGGCGGGCAATGAGGCGGGCTTCTAATTCAAAACGGCGGGTAAAATCGAGTTGATTGGCATATTTGGCGTGAATCATCTTAATCGCAACATAGCGATCTATGATAGGTTGATGTGCTTTATACACCATGCCGAAGCCACCCGAACCGATAACCTCGCTGATATGATAGCCACGAATAATTTTTCCTGATAAATCGTTACTCATGGCGATTGATTATAAATCCACGCTGACCATTTGCAACGGAATCGTGAATAAATTTTGCAAATCAGTTTGCAGGCGGTCTAAATAGACATCGTATTGGTCGTCATTTATCCGTATGGGTGTGAGTTGCTCCAACATAGCTTGCGCCGAGCGCCGATACAATATCAATAATAAGGATTCATCCATGCTTTGTGGGGTCTGATTCATCAATTTTTGAATATTATCTCGCAACATGATGAGCATGGGGTGATGAATAATCAATTGAAATTCAACTGTATTCAATTTTTTGATGACGCGCATCCCGTTTAGGCTGATATGTTGCGTGGCTTGTTTATTGGCGGCGATGACGGTGGCTTGCACGGTATTGAGGGCGCGTAAATAGTGAAGCAACACCTCATCTAAAAAGTCTATCGTGATGCTATCGGGGGGCATGGTCATCACAGTATGTTGCACATAGACACTATGCAATCCGGTTAAGCTGGGGCGTGATGATTGGCTTGGGTCTTTATCCGATAAAAATAACACAATTAGCAATTCACCCAACCGCAACTGGTCGCCACTACGAATCTGTTGCGGTTGCCTGTCAATCGTTTTACCGTTCAGCGTCGTGCCATTGGCGCTATCTAAATCACGCACGAAATAATGTTTGTCTTTGAAGATAATTTCGGCATGACGGCGCGATACGCCCATCGTTTTACCAAAAAACGGGGTTAAATCTACAGTCGGATACAAGCCCGTAGCGGGGTCAAATCGTCCCAAAATGATAGATTCTGTTTTGACAAATGTGATTGGGGTGCTTTGACCAGGGAGCATCATCAATAATGTCCCGTTATCCGCACCAATGGTATCTGCCATATCTGCGATATGGTCGGGGATGTCTTGCGTGGTCGCGGATTCTTCAGAAAGTGGTGGCAATGCGATTTTATTTTCTAACGCATCGCGGTTATCGTCATATTCCCCTGTCATGTAATGTATCTCCCTTTGTGATGATTATTCTTCTTTGCGATGGGATGTACGGGCATTTCTGCTTATCATCGCGGTGGGATAGACGCTTCGCTAATCCCACCGCAAATTTCATGATTAGGGGTTATTGCCGTTACCGTTATTATTGTTCTGATTACCGTTACCGTTATTATTGTTCTGATTACCATTTCCGTTATTATTGCCTGTGCAATTGG
>JALONZ010000571.1 GCA_025454675.1 Anaerolineae bacterium
TTCTTCACCAAACGACGCATAATCTTCCCGATACAAACTGAATGGACTCTTACGCCCCGCGATGATGATGTTGCCCTTATACAATTTCAGCCGAACCACACCCGTCACCAATTCTTGCGTGATTTGGATGAACGCATCCAGCGCCTCACGTAAACGGGTGTACCACATGCCGTTATACACCAATTCCGCATATTTCACCGCCACAAAATCTTTATAGTGCATGGTATGTTTATCCAGACACATGCTTTCTAGTGCCTGATGCGCCCGCCGTAACACCGTCCCCGCAGGCGTTTCATACACACCGTGACTTTTCATCCCCACCAGCCGATTTTCCACAATATCCGCCCGACCAACGCCGTGCTTGCCCGCAATTTTATTCAGCCTTTGGAATAACGTGATGGGGTCTAAATTTTCACCATTTAAACTGACAGGAATGCCCTTATCAAACCCAATTTCCACATATTCCGCCTCATCTGGCGCTTTTTCGGGGTCAGTCGTCAGGGTGAACATGGCACTTTCTGGCTCATTCCATGGATCCTCTAGTAACCCGCCTTCATGACTCAAGTGGAAAATGTTGCGGTCACGGCTATAAATGGATTTTTCTGTCGCCGATACAGGCACATTAAATTCCAGCGCATACGCCAGCGCATCTTGACGGCTACGGATATTCCACTCGCGCCATGGGGCGATAATTTTAAGTTTCGGATTGAGCGCCATCACGGTCAATTCAAACCGCACTTGGTCATTCCCCTTGCCCGTACACCCATGCGCCACCGCATCCGCGCCTTCAATTTCGGCAATTTCGACCAAATGCTTGGCAATCAGTGGACGCGCAAACGATGTCCCCAATAAATATTCACGCTCATAAACCGCACCCGCCTGCATGGTCGGGAACACAAAATCGCGCAAAAATTCTTCGCGCAAATCGCGGATATACAACTTGCTCGCCCCCGATTTAATGGCTTTTTCCTCAAGCCCATCGAGTTCTTCTTCCTGACCCAAATCGGCGCAAAAGCAAATGACCTCGCATCCATCATAATTATTGCGGAGCCACGGCACAATCACCGATGTATCCAACCCGCCACTATACGCCAAAACCACTTTTTTAATGCCCGTTTTCATGGGTAAATCCTTTTGTGTGTGCTTGTTAAAACGAATACGACTATTATCAATCGCAAGATGTTCATTTGCTATCGGTAGTCTGCACAAAAATACAAATGGTGCATAGATAAACCTGTATGCACCATCACCAAAATCGTCTATCTAATGATAAAAATTATGCTCTGCTGGCGGATTTGTAGGGACACGATACATCGTGTCCTAATCTATCCACCGCGTTCATCTCATCTACGGCAAATTAAAATCACATACTCCCGCCGATACACTGCATGTCGCCAACACATTCCCACCCGCGCTTACTGTAAATGCGCTCCCAATCGCCCAAAACATCCGATAATCCGCCACTGTCAAATACGCATGTCGCCACGTACATTCATTCGGCTTCGATGGCGGGTCTTGCAAGCCAATTTGCCATGCCTGCAAACAATCATTACTCGGAAAATCGTATAACGGACGACTCAAAAACCCATTATCCCACTCGCTGAGGCTCATCACCCCACCCTCACCACCAAATCCGATTCCCGATAAATTCAGATTTCGCCCAGATGTGTTGATGAGCGTGAACGACTGCGCCGAATATATCAGCCGAACATCTGCAACACCCCGCACAGGCGCATTCGGCGTTGGGCTTGCAGAGGGGTTGGTGGTCGTGTTATTCGTATTATTATTGGTCGTGTTGTTATTCTGATTATTCACCTGCGGAACGGCTGTCGGCACGGGCAAACGGTCATCCAGATTAATTTCGCACCGTCCTGTGCTAACCAAACATGTCCCAACCCGATTCTCCCACTGATACACATCAAAACGGTCTGTATTCCACCAAAATGTTTCCAAATCACTCAGGCGCATCCATGAATGCCGATAATTACAAAAATCGGGTTTTGGCAACTCTGTAAAATCACGATTCCACGCCTGCAAACAATCCCCATTCGGGAACGCATTCAATGGCGCGGTTAAAAACCCATTATCCCACACCCGACCAAACATCTCGCCCGTCCCACTATAAAACGATAACCCCTCCATATAAAGCGGTCTGCCAGAGATATTCATCACCGTAAAACTTTCATAGGTATACACCAACAGCAAATCCATTGGGCGCGGGGTGCTGGTGGGAAATGGCGTATTGGTCGGCATAGGTGTCGGCGGGACGGGCGTGCGCGTGGGAATCACCCATATCATCCGTTCCAGTGGAAATAATCGCGGTGGCAACCAGCGCGATTGAATGACCATCGGCGTGACAGGCACAGGTGTCCATGTCGCCAAAACCGATAGGGTTGGGATAGTCGTTATCGTTGGTTGTGGCGCGAGTGTATCGGTGGGTAAAACAGGAATCGGCGTATTCACAGGTGCGCTAATCGTCACAGTTGGCGTAGGGGTTATTGTTGGCAATGGCGCGGGGGTGGGTGTTGGTGGCAAAAAATCAGCGCGTGACCCCAATACCATCGTGAAATAATATTTTCCAGAATTGGCATT
>JALONZ010000572.1 GCA_025454675.1 Anaerolineae bacterium
CGCCTCATACTGTCTCAGTCAACAGAAGTCCTTGCGATTCGTGAGGCTGTTGGTGTTAACGGCAGAAGCCCCTGCCTTTAGGCATGGGGAGTATGTCACTATATAGCACACTCTCATCGTCTGCTACTTTCGCAAAAACGCACATATACCTATAATGAATAATGGTCGTTGTATATGAAGGATGTCGCATTTTGAAACACCTAATCACCCTCAGCATCATTTTACTCATCCTCACGGGATGCGCCCCTACCCAACAAACAGAAATTATTCGCATCCAAGACCTACCCACGCGCATCCCAACCACCACCCCCGAATATAATAACGCCATCGAAGCAGAACGGGTTATCACCGCCTTTTTGGATTTGTGGAAGCGGGGCGATTACGCCCAAATGTACAGCCTCATCAGCCTATCTAGCCAAGAAGCCTTCCCATACGACACATTTGTAAATTTTTATCAATCCACTGCGGATGAAATTCAACTCGACAACCAAACCTTCACCCTCATCGCACAAGCCCGCGAAAGTAACCGCGTGATGGTCTTTTTATATGATATGACCTTCACCAGCGCCATCATGGGGGAATTTTCCGATTCTGGGCGCGAAATGCGACTCGTTATTGAAGATAATTTGCAAGCATGGCGTGTGGCATGGTCGCCAGGGGATATTTTTAACGCGATGGGACGTGGTGGCGCGGTCAGATTAGAAACATTTCCCCCACTCCGCGCCAATATTTATGACCGCAACGGCGAAATTTTAGCCGATATGAACGGGCGCGTGGTCATTGCGCGGGTCGTCCCACAAGATATTCCCAATTGGGAGGCGTGCATAACCACACTCGCTACAGCCACCAACCAAACCAATGAGCAGATTCAAGCAAAAATTGCCCAAAGCAACCCCACATGGCTGACGGATATGGGTCTGATTGAAGCCCAAACTTATTTGCAATGGGAATCATCCCTGCTCACCGATTGCGCCACCCAATTCGATTATCAATATACCCGCCGTTATTTGGATGGTAGCCTGACCGCGCATATCATCGGCACAGTGGGGTATCCCGATGAAAGTCAAATCCCCGCCTTAGAATTGGCGGGCTTTCGGCAAGATTCGATTATCGGCAAAAGCGGTATCGAAGCCAGTTGGGATGCGGTGCTACGCGGGACACCGGGCGGGCGCTTATCCATCGTATCGGCGGAAGGGGTCATTTTGCAAACGCTGGTAGAACGGCGTGCCGAACCGAGTAAAAGTGTGTATTTGACCATTGATGCCGATTTACAACGCTTTGTTTATCGTGCCATCAGCGAAGCCTATGCCAACGCGGGCGAATCGTGGGGGGCAACCTCCAACGGCGCATCGGCGGTGATTTTGAATGTCCGCACAGGCGAAATTTTGGCGATGGTCAGTTACCCCAGTTTTGATGCCAATGCCTTCACCGCCTTCCCCATCATGGGCAAAACCAATGCCAATAATTACATCGGGCAAATTCAAACCGACCCGCGCAAACCCCAACTGAATCGGGCGGCGCAAGGACGGTATCCATCTGGCTCGGTATTCAAAGTCATTAGCGCCATCGCCGCACTCGATAGCGATAATTACACGTTTGATGAGCGATATATGTCCATCGGCACATGGAATCGGGATATTTTGCGGACAGATTGGCGTAATGGCGGTCATGGAAGCCTGACCCTAGCGGGTGCATTGACACATAGTTGCAATTCGTGTTTTTATGAGGTCGGCTATCGGCTGAACGGCATAGACCCGTATTTGCTCCCGCGTTATGCCAATTTGCTCGGTTTAGGTGTGCCTACAGGCATGACCGACATCCCCACTTCAAACGGATTCATCGGAACACCCGAAACCAAACCGAATTTATTCCCAGAGCCATGGACATTTTCGGATGCGGTGGATATGGCGATTGGGCAAGGCATGGTTGAGGTGTCGCCGTTGCAGATGGTGGAGGTATATGCGCTGATTGCCAATGGTGGGACGCATTATCGCCCATTTTTGGTGCATCATACCGCATTACTGGATGATATATATTATCAATTCACGCCCGAAGTGTTGGATGAAGCCCATATAGACCCCATCGTCCTCACCTATGTTCGCAACGGGTTATGCGATGTGGTCACGGGGCAATTTGGGACAGCATCGCATATTTTCCGCAATTCACCCTTATTAGAAGGGGTTGGGACATGTGGTAAAACAGGTACGGCACAAAATCAACAAGGGTTGCCTCATGCGTGGTTTATGGCATATGCCCCCAAAGATACGCCCGAAATTGCGATTGGTGTGATGGTCGAAAACAGCGGTGATGGGTCGGCGGTTGCCGCGCCAATCACCCGCCGCATTTTGGAATATTATTATTTGGGGATTACGGATTAGAGGACTATTTTTCCTCAATAATCGGCGTATCGCTACTACCATCGTGAATGACCATTTTGTTACCGCTTGCGGGTGCGGTATTATCGGTAGACGGTTTTTTCTTCACCCGTCTGCGAATAACCCGCTTTTTATTATCCCCATACAGTGACCCCATGCTGATGCCATAATAATTAGCCGTGTTGATGAGGATGAGTGTCCAAAAGGCTTCATCT
>JALONZ010000573.1 GCA_025454675.1 Anaerolineae bacterium
TACTCAATTACAAACGAATGTTGTCTAAAATTTGGATGGAAAATGGTTGAAATATCGGGTATCCATGCTACATCCTTTTGAATGGCGGGGTTAGATACTTCAAATCGTTGTTCTTGTGGTTGGAATGCGATTTTAATTCGAGTACGATTATAATCTTTTGTGATGACTTCTTTGCCTAATAGGGATGCCATTAGTGCTGTAACACGCTGTTGACCATCAATGAGGATACGTTTCCCTGATGAGTGCATCCCGTTTTTAAGCCGAACTGTTGGGTTACGCCATACAATGATATACCCTACAGGAAAACCTTTTAGCAATGAATCAAGCAAATCACGTACTTTAGATGTATTCCATACAAATGGGCGTTGTATCTCTGGGATAGCAATTTCACCTGATTGAATCCACGATAAAATGGAACTAATGGGTTCAGAATTGATTGAATACTTGGGAATCCCCTTTTATGTGCCAGAAAATTTTATAAATTGTGTGTTGAGGCGAGTTGATAAACCCCAAATTAACCATAAATTTATTATAACATAAACTACTCGATGCGTATGAGACATAAAATGGAGTGTCAATCATCAGGTTTAACCTGTGTGTTTTGTGGGGATGATATATAATAGGATGAGGTGACTTGTTTCACCTCATTTTTGATTTCTGAGGATAATGGATGTCGTCTGTACGGTCTCGGCAACAAAAACGTAAAACAGAACGCGCCCCTGCCGTTTGGCGTGGGGATGTCGTATCGCGCCCCACCACAGAACGCGCCACCATAGACCACAGTGTCCAGCGCAAGGTGGGGGTGAGTTGGCGCTTGGTGAGTGGCTTCATTGTGGTGTGCATGGTGATATTGCTCATCCTGATGTTCCAAACTGATTTTTTTAAGGTGCGGACTGTGACAGTGGTCGGTGCGACATACATTGACCCATCCGAAATTTTTCGGTATACCGATATTGCGGGCTTGCCCATTTTTCTGGTAGACCCCAACACGGTACGCCAATCCATCATCAGAAGCTCACGGTTGATTGCAGATGCGCGTGTGACCATCGGGTGGCCCCCCGAAATGGTGAAGATTATCGTGGAAGAACGCAAGCCTGCGATGGTGTGGACGCAATATGATATTCGTGTGCTACTCGATTTGCAGGGCAATATTTTGCGCCAACCGCGTGATGAAGAAGTATTTACCAATCTGATTCATGTCATCGCCGACCAATCGCTGAATGAGCCACCCCTGCCCGAAAATCCGATTCCGTTGGATGTGGTCAGTGGCGCGTTGCAATTGCGCCAATTATTGGGTGGTGTGGAAATTTTGCAATACAACGCCACCAAAGGCTTAGGCTTCCGCGAATCGTCTTGGAATGTATGGTTGGGTACAGGGTCAGATATGCCGAATAAATTGCTGATTTATGAGGCATTGCGTGATAATTTGCTCGGACGGGGCATCACCCCTGTCGAGATTAATGTGGCAGATACCCGTGCAGTTTATTATTGTAGTGACTTGGAATTTTGTGATGAGTGAACTTGTTATCGGTTTAGATATAGGCACACATAAAATTTGTACCATTATCGGCGAAGTCCGCGATAATGATATTTTTGTCGTTGGGGTGGGGATTGAACCCAGTCGTGGCATGAAAAAAGGTGTAGTCAGCGACCTGATGGCGTTATCGCAAGCCATTTCTGCATCTGTCCATAAGGCAGAACGCAGTAGTGGGTATCAGGTCAAACGCGCATTCGTCAGTTTGGCGGGTAGTCATATCGCCTCTATTAATAGTCGTGGTGTGGTCGGTATTCCGACCCAACGCGGGGTGAACGCCGAGGATTTGGATAAAGCCCTCGCCGCCGCCCGTGCGATTGCCATCCCGCATAACCGCGAGGTGTTGCATGTTATCCCGCGCAGTTATTCGCTAGATGGTCAAGAACGGGTGCGTAGCCCGATTGGGATGCACGGTTTTCGGTTGGAATTAGAGGCGCATATCATCACCGCATCATCCACCAGTGTGGCAAATTTGGAACAGGCGGTAGAGGCGGCGCAAGTGTATGTAGACCGCTTCATCCTCAACCCATTGGCGGCGGGGGATGCGGTACTCAATCCGCAAGAACGCGAAATGGGCGTGGTGGTCATTGATATTGGCGGTGGCACAACCGACCTCGCTATTTTTATTGAGGGTACGGTGTGGCATACCGCCGTTTTAGCCGTTGGGGGCGACCATATCACCAACGATATTACCTATTTTACGCATATCCCTTTCGATACCGCCGAAGCTATAAAAGTGCAATATGGTCATGCCATCCCCAAACAAGTAGACCCGCTCGAAACCTTATTAGTTGAGCCATTCGGTGATGGAATGCCCACCGAAATTAAGCGCACTGAATTGTCGAATATCATTGAAGCACGGGTCGAAGAAATTTTTGAACTGGTGCATAAAGAAATCAAGCGCAGTGGCTATGATGGACTGCTCCGTGCGGGCGCGGTATTGACGGGCGGATGCGCTCAATTAGAGGGTATCCGTGAAGTTGCAACGCGCGTTTTGGGGATGCCTGTGCGGATTGCCAAGCCAGAACGCTTAACAGGCATGGCGGATGCGCTTCGTAACCCGTCTTATAGTACCAGTGTTGGGTTATTGCGTTTGGGGTTAGAGATGGATACAATGGTTGAAATTGCGCCCAGTGGCACGGATGCGCCTGGGTCGAAATTGCGCCGATTATTGGGCGGATTATTCAGTCGCCTGTTACCAGATGACAATTCTTGATAGAAAATGGTTTTAATTGGGTAGGAAATAAGACCCAAATTTCACAAACAGTTTGCTAACAAACTTGTTATGCGTAAAATAGTAATCATGAAGTTGGCTTAGTCGCATAGAGGGAAGTTCCATGAGTAATATTGAAGATTTTCCATTAGGGGAAGGTTTTGCACAGATAAAAGT
>JALONZ010000574.1 GCA_025454675.1 Anaerolineae bacterium
ACTTAACAACAAAAGCACCCCCATCCCCAACCCTTCCCCCACTTCGTAGAGGAAGGGAGTAAGACAAAGATAGGTTTTCTCCCCCTCTCCACAACGTGGGGAGGGGGGTGGGGTGAATGCCTTAAGTTGCTACGCATGGGGCTTGCCATAGTAAGCCCCTACACTACAGGATTGGCAATTGCATGAATTTGGCGGTAAAATTTTTAGAACAATCCCCAATCATCCGCCGCGCCTTCTTCCATCATGCTAGGGTCCCATAATTCGAGTCCCATTTCGATGGTGGTCGGCACGCCTAAATATTCTTGTGCTGTACGACGTGTTTGTTCCAACAATTGCGGGGCATATGGGCAGAAGGGGGTTGTCATAATCATCGTGACGTTGGCACGGTCTGGTTGAATGTCGGTATGGCGAACCAGTCCTAATTCAATAATATTCATCCCAATTTCGGGGTCGATTACAGAACGTAATGCCTCTTTTAAGCCCTCTTCAGTTTTGACAGCAATTTCTGACATCATTTTTATCCTTTTGTTTTTACGAATATCCTCATTTTATTGCTTCAAGATGAGCATTTGATGAAACTCATTGATTAATTTTTATAAACTCTATCATAAATATTGACATCTACACAAGGGGATTGATATACTCAATTGTATACTATAGGGTACAGTTAAAATTTAACCCGCATTAAACATTCATGAGAAACCATAACAAGGAGGTTAACCCCTGAATGGGCGCAACATTAGAAATCCGCAATTTGCACGCAAGAGTTGAAGGTACAGAAACACCCATTTTGCGTGGTGTGAATTTAACAATCAATCAAGGCGAAGTTCATGCCTTGATGGGTCCGAATGGGTCTGGTAAAAGCACATTAGCCAATGTATTGATGGGCAATCCGGCTTATGAAGTGACTGACGGCGAAATTTTCTTTGATGGTCAAAATTTGCTTGAACTTGAAGCTGATGAACGGTCGCGGTTGGGCATGTTTTTGGCATTCCAATACCCTGTCGCCATCCCAGGTATTACCCTTGCAAACTTTTTACGCCATGCCATCAATTCGCGCATGAAAGCCGTTGACCCCGATAGCAAAGGCATTTCTATTCCCGATTTTCGTCGCCTGATGAAAGCAAAAATGGATTCATTGGCGATGGATCACAGTTTTGCGGGGCGTTATTTGAATGATGGGTTTAGTGGTGGTGAGAAAAAACGCGCCGAGATTTTGCAAATGGCAGTCTTAGAACCTAAAGTTGCGGTTTTGGATGAAACCGATTCGGGTTTGGATATTGATGCGTTGCGGATTGTCTCTGAAGGCGTAAATACGTTGCGTGGTCCGCATTTAGGGGTATTGGTTATCACCCATTATCAACGGATTTTGAATTATATCAAACCGCAACATGTTCATGTAATGTTTGCTGGGCAAATTGTGGAAAGTGGTGGTGCAGACCTTGCCTTGCGGCTTGAGGAACAAGGCTACGACTGGGTACGCGAAAAATATATGGTCGCCGAATAAGGCAGAAAGAGGATTCTCATGGCTGAGTTTGTGCCAAGTGAAAAGCAATTAACGGATGAAGAAGCCTCATTAAAGACTATCCGCGAAGATTATGATAGCGCATATGGCTTTCATGATGATGACGTGCAATACAGTTTCATCTCTGAAAAAGGTATCAATGCCGATGTGGTGCGCCAAATTAGCGCCATGAAAAATGAGCCTGCATGGATGACTGATATCCGTTTGCAAGCCTATGAGCATTTTGCCAATCGTCCAACACCCCAATGGGGCGGGGATGGCGTTTTGAACGATATTGATTACGACAACATCTATTATTATGTCCGCGCCACCGATAAAGTTGAGCGTGATTGGGATGATGTGCCAGAAGAAATCAAAGACACCTTTGATAAATTGGGCATCCCCGAAGCCGAACAACGCTTCTTGCAGGGTGTTTCTGCACAATATGATTCAGAATCGGTATATCACAATATCCATAAAGACCTCGAATCTAAAGGGGTTATTTTCTTGGATATGGATTCGGCATTACGCGAATATCCAGACCTTGTGCGCCAATATTTTGGCACGATTATCCCGTTTAATGATAATAAATATGCGGCGTTGAATACATCGGTTTGGTCTGGTGGGTCATTCATTTATGTCCCCCCTGGTGTGCATGTACAAATGCCGTTGCAAGCCTATTTCCGCATCAATACCCGCAACATGGGACAATTTGAGCGCACGCTCATCATCGTGGATGAAGGCGCATATGTGCATTATGTCGAAGGCTGTACTGCACCAACCTATAGCTCTGACAGTTTACACAGTGCCGTTGTGGAAATTATCGTGAAAGATGGCGGACGTTGCCGTTATACCACGATTCAAAATTGGTCGAATAATGTGTATAACCTCGTGACAAAACGCGCAGTTGCCCATAGAAATGCGACAATGGAATGGGTAGATGCCAATTTGGGGAGCAAACTCACCATGAAATATCCCGCCGTCATTTTGGCAGGCGAAGGCGCTCATGGCGAAGTGTTATCTATCGCATTTGCGGGTAAGGGTCAACATCAAGATGCGGGCGCAAAAATCACCCATCTCGC
>JALONZ010000575.1 GCA_025454675.1 Anaerolineae bacterium
AGATACAAACCCGACCCGCGGTTGGTCAGATGGGATTTGCACCGTTTGGCTGGCTTCCACCAACGCATTATAATAATTGCGGGCATCGCCATTGCCCAATTGCCCCAAAATCGTTTGGATATGATTCACAAGGGCTTGTGGGGTGGGGGCGGTGAGCAAAATCATGTCGGATGTGCGATTCACACGATACGCTTCTTCATGCTCATTGGCATATTCTTCCAACACGACATGAAAATTTGTCCCGCCGAATCCGAATGAACTCACGCCAGCGCGTCTTGGTGGTGCGCTTGCGGGACGAATCCACGGGCGGGTTTCGGTATTCAAATAAAACGGGGTTTGTTCGATATTCAGTTTGGGGTTGGGTTGTTTGATATTGAGGGTGGGTGGCAAAATTTTGTGATGCAATGCCAACGCGGTCTTGATGAGGCTCATCGCGCCCGCCGCCGATTTGGTGTGTCCGATTTGTGATTTGACACTGCCCAGCGCAATCGTTTGTAAATCGGCTTGGTGGTCATTCATCAATAAATTCAGGGATGAAAATTCGGTAATATCACCCGCAACGGTGCCTGTGCCGTGCGCTTCCACCAAACCGATGGTGTTCGGCGAAAAACCCGCTTCTTCATAGGCGCGTTGGAGCGCCAACACCTGACCCGTATCGCGCGGGGCGTAAATGCTTTTATATTTGCCATCGGATGATGCGCCAAGCGCCTTGATGACGGCATAAATTTTGTCGCCATCGCGTTCTGCATCTTCCAGACGTTTGAGGACAATCATACCGATGCCCTCGCCAATCATCATGCCATCCGATTCAGCATCGAAGGGGCGAATTTGGTTGGCTCTGGAAAACGCAGGTGTCTTGCTGAACGATAAATACATCGAAACAGAATTATCTGTATCTACGCCACCGCTAATCATCATGTCGGCTTTGCCATCATTCAATTCGGCAATTGCCATTTTTAGGGCGCTGAGTGAACTGGCACACGCCGCATCCACCACACAATTCACCCCGCCCAAATCCAACCGATTTGCCACCCGCCCAGAGATAACGTTTCCAAGCATACCGGGAAAACTATTTTCTTCCCATGGGATATAGGCGAGTTTCATCTTTTCAATGGCACGGGCAATATCCGCATCAGAAAGCCCCATGCTTCTGAGGACTTTTTCCCAAATGGGATATTGTAAACGAGAAATAAGAGGTGTCATCAATTTTTGACCACCCCCCACGCCCAAAATTACGCCTGTACGTTGGCGTAAGGTGGCGGGCGCTTCCTTATAACCCGCATCTGCCAGCGCATCGCGTGCGACCACCAGCGAGAGGAGTTGCGAGACATCGGTGACTTCTAAAATATTGGGAGGGAGACCAAATTCAACGGGGTCAAAATCCACATCGGGCAAAAATCCGCCGCGTTTGCAATACGTTTTGTCGGGGGCAGTGACATCTGGCGAATAATAATCATCAATCTCCCACCGCGATGGGGGGACATCCGTAATACAATCTACGGCATTGACGATATTTTCCCAATAATCCTGCAAAGTGAGGGCATTGGGTGCGAGTGCCGCCAACCCGATGATGGCGATAGGCTTCATACAAGAACTCCTGATTACAATCCATACCGCCTATGAACTCAGTGTGGCGGTTAAAAAACACAATTTGCTATGATGTTATAACCCCAAAGTGGTCAAAAGTATACGCATATAAACCTAAATTGAAGCATTTTTCATAAAAAATTTACAATTTGGGTGTATTGGGATTCATGATAACGGCGCATGTTATTATGACATAGGTTATTCAAAAGGGGTAGGGGGGGAATTTGTACTGTCTGCGACCCTCACCAACGTCTTGACCAGCTCCAACGCCAATTTTTTGCCCCGTTCATCCAATTTGCTGAATTGCAATAAGACCGCCTGCTCATCCTCACCCAGTTCACTCGCCGATTGTGCGGGTGGATAGGCGAAATCGGGGATGAAATACAACAACGGCTTGCCCAACACATGCGCCAAATAAATCAGCGTCTCAATATCGGGATACATCTTCCCGCGTTCCATCTCGGATAGGGCGGGGCGATGCCGATAAATGGCACTAGCGACCTCCTCTTGGCTCAATTTGGCACTTTCTCGCGCACTCCGAATTTTTTCGCCAATGGCAATCGATAGCCGATTGGGTAACGCGCCGTGCGCCTCTTGTTGGTCATATAATAATCGCCATAAATCCATGTTGTGCATCCCTATTGCTATGTATGAATTTTTATTGTACAATATGCGTATGAAAAATATACAAATAAACACCTTGTTCATATTTTGATGTTTATTGTAACAAGCCCGTGTTAGGCGGGCAATTGTCATATCCGAATTTTTTTAGGGAAAGGATACCCCTCATGAATGATGTACTCCGTTTTGCGATTTATGTTCGTACCAGCATGGATGAGCAACATGAACTCAGTCTCGAATTGCAAGAAAAACGATGTCGTGAAACCATTGCCGATAAAAATGGTGTGGTTATCGGTGTTTATGCTGATAGTGGCAAAACTGGCTGGTCATTGGAACGGGCTGGATTCATCCAATTGCAACAAGACGCGGCACAA
>JALONZ010000576.1 GCA_025454675.1 Anaerolineae bacterium
TTATACACCCACATCACCGAGTTAATGCCAATTGTCCATTATTTTCAAGCAGATTTAATGAATTTTATCACCTTGTTGATATGTGGGTGGTGGTTTGAAGGCAATCACGATTCATCGCAAGCAGACTCTATTTTGAGCTTATTGGCAACGCATCCAATTGGGGGATGGACGATTTTTGCACGCTGGATTCAGCCTGTCTACCCTAAACCCAGCACCCCGCCCGATTTATACGCCAAAATTAAACGGCTTGCCCCGCAATTCACCATGAAAAGCAGGTCAATCAGCCAACCACCACCCACCCTTAGCCAACGCGAGATTGAGATTTTGCTCCTTGTGGCACAAGACGCACCCAATACCCTCATCGCGCAACAATGTGGTGTGACAGTTGGCACGGTGAAAGTGCATTTACATCGCATTTATCAAAAATTAGGTGTGACCAATCGTATTCAGGCGGTGCGTGTGGCACAAGCCCACCGCTTACTGCCCATTCCATAAAAAATTATATCCTGAGATATATATCCATCTCACCACAAGGCAGTTATCTTTATCATCATAGCAAACAGAGATGAAGGAGATAACCTGATGGTCAAAAAATGGATAGTATTGGTGTTAATCAGTTTGTTGGGAGGGATTATCATGGCGCAGGATGAGCCGACTGAACTCAAAGCAGGCGATACCCGCCTTGATGAATTTGGGATTGAACAAGTTTATGTACCTGCGGGCTGTTTCATCATGGGAACAACCGATGAACAAGGTGAATATGCCAACGGGTTAGAAGCCCCCATCTGGGCGCGGGCGCGTATCCCAAGCGAACAACCCGCGCATGAGGTGTGCATCACCACAGGCTATTGGATTGATAAATATGAAGTAACAGTCGAGGCGTTCAATGCGTTCATCGGCGCGGGTGGGTATACCAACCCCGAATATTGGTCAGAAAAAGGACAGGAATGGCTGGATAACCAAGATGTGCGCGATTTAGCCAATCGTTGCCCACACAATGAAGAAGCAAATCACCCCAAAACCTGCATCACATGGTATGAAGCCGAAGCCTATGCCACATGGCGCGGGGGCAGTTTGCCCACCGAAGCCCAATGGGAATTTGCGGCGCGTGGCGAAGAAGCACTCATCTATCCCTGGGGCAATGAATGGGATGCCAGCAAAGCCAATGTGCTGGATAGTGACGGCACGATGCCAGTCGGCAGTTTTCCAGACGGTGCATCATGGGTTGGCGCGTTGGATATGGCGGGCAATGTGATGGAATGGGTCGCGGATTGGTGGGCAAGCAGTTACGAAACCATCGCCGATATTCGAGATGACCCAACAGGTGTTCGCATCTCCGCGATTAAGGTCGAAAAAGGCGGTTGGTGGGGTAGCAACCCGGTGGTATCACGCTCGGCATATCGTCACTTTGAAGACCCGCCCACCTACCAAGACCATCATATCGGCTTCCGTATTGTGAGTCCTGTGCTGGTAGAAGAAACTGAATAAATTTGGGGAATCACACACCCTAGAATCACACACCCTATTTCAAAGCACCCTGCCCCATGTGGCGGGGTGTTTTTTATTTCACCACACAAATCATGATATAGTTATTTACAAAGAATCAAGTTTTAGGAGCAATATCATGACAATCACAATACCCAATCATATTGTCATCACCAACGGGAAAGCCACCATCGCAGGGCGCGGAGGCATTAAAGCTGAATTGGTTGCTCGGATGGTTGTGGATGACGGCTATACGATTGAACAAACGATGGAAAATTATAATTTATCCCGCGCACAGGTGTTATCAGCAATGGCATTTTATTATGAAAATCAACAGATATTAGACGAAGCCCGTCAACAAGCATTAGCCGAGATAAAAGCCAATGCAATGAATCTTGAAAAGTTCAAAGCACATTTGGCGAATAAGAAAAAACAAAAAGTCCCCACAGAGGAATAAACACACTGCCCCGCTAATATCAACGGGGCAGTTTTTATATCTATCAGTTACCAGCCATGTTCCAAGCGGGCGATAAGGCGTTCTGGCAAGCCCGCATTCCGCATTTGGCGTTGGGTTTCGGCGATGTTGTATTCAATCCGCCGATGTTCAAAAATCCCTTTTTCAAAATCGAGGATGGCATAGGCGGCACGCGGGTCAGTATCACGCGGTTGCCCAACACTACCCGGATTCACAATCAGACGATGCCCATTGAGCAAAATCGGTTCATCATACACGGGGCGGTGCGCTTCGGTCTCGCCTGTTTCGCTCAACATTTGATAAATGACGGGTTGATGCGTGTGTCCCACAAAGCAATATGGGGTTTCAAAGTGTGGGAAGTTGAGCGCCGCCACGAGGGGTTCGAGGATATATTCCCAAATTGGTTCGCGTGGGCTGGCATGTACAAGGGTGTATTGACCAATGACGAATGTGGTGGGGAGTGCTTCTAACCAACGGGTGTTGGCTTCGGTGAGGGTTTCGCGTGTCCATTCAACAGCACGCCGTGCATCGGGATTAAAGGTACGAATATCTAAACGGTCTAATGCCGCCCAGTCGTGATTCCCCGCCAAACAAAGATGCGGGAGTTGTTGAAGCCGTTCTACACATTCATTGGGCGCGGGTCCGTACCCCACCACATCACCCAAACACCATACATAATCCCATTGCCCTTTGGCATGTTCTAGGACGGTGTCAAATGCCACATAGTTGGCGTGAATATCAGAGATGATTAAAATCCGCATAAGCGACCAGACCTATTTTACAAACGATTAACAAGTTATAAAGTAAATGTTACCACGAATTCCAATTTGTAGCGAATGAGGATTCTGAAAAATTTACCAAATTTATCGCCTCATCAACAAAAAACTGTGTGATAGCCTATCACCATCACACAGTTTAACCCATTTACAACCACAATCCAAGTTTTATGTTACGAATTGTTTTGTTTGGCGCGGTTTTCTTTGCGTCGCACAAAGAACCATTTATCAAATTCCACACCGACAAAGGTCAAAATGGCGAGTCCAAAACAGATTGCCAATTCGCCGATACTCAGTGGCACGGTATAGAAGAAATCATTGGCGAATGGGGCATAAATCAGCACCAATTGGAGCAACACCGTCCCGCCGATTGCCATCAACATAAAACGATTACCAAAAAATCCAAGTTTGAAGATGGATTCGCGTTCAGAACGAATCGCCAACGCATGACCCATTTGCGAGAGGGTGAGCGTGGTGAATACCATCGTACTCCACACCGTATTACGCGCATCGCTACCTTCTGGTGATGGGATGAGGAACACCACCGCCAACGATACAAACGCCACAATCAGCCCAACACGGAGCAAATAACCACCCAACCCACGCGCAAAAATACCTTCTTGAGGGTTATAGGGTGGGCGTTTCATATTATTCGGTTCACCTTTTTCCACACCCAACGCCAACGCAGGCAACCCATCCGTGACCAAGTTCATCCACAAAATTTGAATGGTGTTCAATGGCAACGGTTTGCCCAGTAATTGGGTGATGAACAGCGTAATCACTTCGCCGATATTACTGGCGAGGATATATTTGATGAATTTGCGGACATTATCATAAATCGTGCGTCCTTCTTGGGCGGCGCTGACGATAGTCGCAAAATTATCATCCAAAATGACCATATCCGATGCTTCTTTGGTGACAGGTGTGCCTGTGATACCCATCGCCACACCAATATCAGCGCGTTTGAGGGCGGGCGCATCATTCACACCGTCACCCGTCATGGATGAAATTTGCCCGTTGGCTTGCAATGCCTGAACGATGTTCAGTTTATGTTCTGGCGATACCCGCGCATACACCGATATATCGCGCACCGCTTTCTCCAAATCAGCGGGGGACATTTTGTTCAGTTCCGCACCTGTGAGGATTTTTTCCTCTTTGGTGATGCCCAATTCTTTGGCAATCGTCAACGCGGTGAGCGGATGGTCGCCCGTAATCATCACCACACGGATACCCGCCTGATGACATTCGGCAACGGCTTGCTTCACTTCAA
>JALONZ010000577.1 GCA_025454675.1 Anaerolineae bacterium
AACGGCACATTCATCGAAAAAGAATTAGAACCCATTTTGGGGCGTGTCAGTTTGCGACCGGGGGTGATGTTTCGGATTGGGCGCACTTGGTTGCGCTTAGACATCCCTTTGTCGTATGATTAAAGGGAAGATGTGAGGTTATATATGCGTGATGAGCAAAAGCGAATCCAACATTACTTAGATGAACAAGGGCGGGTAACACGCTTCCCAATTAGCAAAAAGAATCGTAAAGACCAAGTCCTGATTTTAGCTTATCTCATCGAAAAATTTGAGATGGGCAAAATTTATACCGAGCGCGAGGTGAATGACATCCTCAAGCAATGGCACACGTTTGAAGATTGGGCAATATTGCGCCGTGAATTATTTGAACGGGGCATGATGAACCGCAAATTGGATTGTTCTGAATATTGGCGCACCAATAATACCAAGTTATATTGAGATATGTTAGACAGTGTAAACCGACTTGAAGCCTTTAGCGATGGGGTGATTGCCATCATCATCACCCTGATGGTTTTTAACTTGCCCGTCCCCACAAATGCCGATTTAGAGAACATGAATCTTTTAGACGGGCTGTTAAGACATTGGCAAGATTTTTTTGCCTTCTTCGTAAGTTTTTTTATGATTGGTGTGTTGTGGATCAATCATCATGATATATTCCGCATTATTTATCGCGCCGACCACATCGTCTCGTTGCTCAATATCCTTTTGTTATTGGGCATTACCCTTATGCCATTCACAACCCGCCTGATGGCAACACATCTGCAAACTGAACATAGCCAAACCGCGGCGGTGATTTATTCTGGCACCTATTTGATAACGACCATCTTTTTTAATCTTTTATGGCGTTATGCCGCCTATAAACGCCGATTGATTGGCAAAAATGTGTCTGATGCCGATATTAATGTGGTTTATCGCAATTATAATATCGGCTTATTATTGTATCTCATCGCATTTGTGGTGTCTTTTCTAAGCGCCCCGCTCAATCTCATCATCAATTTTGGGCTTGCCCTATTTTTTGCACTCCCCCTCCGAAGCAATTGGATAGCAAGGACATCCGACCATGACGACTCGTCCCACAAGAAGCCAGTTTCAAATCTGCCGATGGATTCAAACTTCACTCGGTCAAATGGCTTCCCAAAACCGACCCAAAAGCCGTGATTGTGTTGGTGCATGGCATCGCAGAACACAGTGGGCGTTATGGACATGTGGCAGAAGCCTTTGTGAATGCCGATTTTGCCGTTTACGCCTACGACCACCGCGCACATGGCAAAAGTGAGGGCGAGCCGCGCACTTATTTTGCCAGTTTCGATTTAGCCGTTGCCGATTTAGCCGTCTATATCGAAATTGTGCGCCAAGAAAACCCCACTAAAAAGATTTTTGTCTATGGGCATAGCATGGGGTCGCTTATCAGCAATCTGTATGTCTTACGCAACCAAGATAAAATCGCGGGCTGGATTTCGAGTGGGTCGCCCCTCACGGTAGATAAATCGCTTCCCGCCCCCATTGTGATGATTTTATCGGCAATCGGCGCAATTGCCCCCACCTTACGCTTGGCAAAAATTGACCCCAAAGACCTGACGCATGATGAAAATATCGTCAATGCCTATATCACCGACCCGCTTGGTGATTCTAAGCCCACCCGTTTGGGCATGGCACGCGGGATTATCAGCAATAGTCATGTGGTCATCGGGCAATTGCCCAATCTAAAAATGCCCATTCTATTATTGCATGGTGGCTCAGATAAAATTTGCCCACCATCCGCCAGCCCACTCATTCATGAAAAGGCAGGCTCAAAAGATAAAACCCTCAAAATTTATGACGGGCTATATCATGAAATCCACAACGAACCCTATTATGGGCGCATCATGACTGATGTGATTGAATGGATTTGCGGGCGCGTTTAGCAAACAGCGCAGGTTAAGATTGGCAATAAGACATGCGCTGATATAAGATTAAGGTGCAGATATATTTGTTTTGGCTAGGTTTGGGATATGACAACAGCTTCACGCACAACAACCACATCCATTCGCACGCTACCACGCTGGGCATGGCGAATGGTAATTGTTTATATCAGCCTCATCCTAATTTCATACTTTTTCGCCTTACCCGTCCGCCTAAGCCAATTGGTCGGCAATCCCAATTTAACACCGATACTTGCCATCTTTCAGTTGGTAGTAGATTATCTACTCATTATCGCCACCTCTGGTCTAGGGTTGATATTGGTCAGGCGACGCTATAACGAATATATCGCGGTCTTAATGAGTATGGCGTTGGTGGTCGTTTTGCCCAATATACCGGGCATTTCATATTTATCCGTCCAACTGCATCCCCTATTTCATATCCCCGCGGCGCTTGCCATTATCACAACCGCCTCGATTGCATTTTTGCTCCTCATCAGCTTACCCGATGGTTATGCACGCCCGCGCAAATTAGTATGGGTCGTTCCCCTGATGTTGGTGGCTGATAGCATTCGTTACGTCTTCCTATTTTTATTCCCGCCCCCCAATGCATTGACCATTCGCGCTTTCGCCATCATCCCCAACTTTATCCTCATCGCGGTGGCATTATTCGCCATGCGCCATCGGTATAAACATCATGCCACACCGATTCAGCGCCAACAATTCAAATGGTTATTTTTAGGATTGACCGCCGAAGTCACTATCGCCATCTTCAACCAGACATTTCGTGTCATTATCATTCTGCTAGAAGGCAATGTTGCCATCAGCCAGCTCATTATCAGTTTCACTGGCACAATCGGCGGTATTATTTTATGTATTTCGTTGGTACTTGCCATCTCCCGCTATGGGTTATGGGATGTTGACCTGACCATCAATCGTTCTATGGTGGCAGGCTTTGTAACCATCACCTTGATGATTATTTTTGCAATCATATTTTGGATTGCCCAAACCGCCCTCACCGCCCTATTGGGTGAATCACGGAGCGAAATTGCCATTGCAATATCGGCGCTGGTCATCGGAATCAGTTTTAATCCTGTACGTAACCGAGTCCGCACATTCGTAGACCGCCGTCTATACGGATTTCGCTTTGACCTCAACCAGTTACGCCGTCACCAAGCCCAAGCCAATGCGTTTATCCCTGGCGCATTAACAGGCAAAACACTCGGCGGTTATCAGTTATTAGGGATTTTGGGGCGCGGGAATATGGGCGAAGTGTATCGGGGGGTCAAAGATAATCAATCGGTCGCCATCAAAATTATGCACGTCAGCTCATCTCAGGATGAAAAAAATATGCGCCTACGCTTCCAACGCGAAGGTAAAATCGTCCTCAATCACCCCAATATTGTGCAAACACTCGGTGCTGGTGAGGAAAATGGCATTTTTTATATTCTGATGGAATATGTAGATGGCATCACCATCAAAGAATTATTGGCAGAGCGCGAAGCCCTGCCCCTAGCTGATATTATGCCGTATTTACGCGATTTAGCGGATGCCATAGATTATGCCCATGCACAAGGCTATGTCCACCGTGACATCAAACCATCAAATATCATGTT
>JALONZ010000578.1 GCA_025454675.1 Anaerolineae bacterium
TCCCCTGCCTTAAAGGTATAGCCGATGGCATCGCCAACTGTTTGCACCATATCATCAGGATTGACCAACGGCGCAAGTGCCACAAAATATACCCCGTTGCGCCAGAATGTGCGTTGTTCAGTCGTGATTTCATCGCGTTCTGCCAAGCCCGCAAATTCATGTCCCAATTGCAACGCAAGGCGTGTTTTGCCCATGCCCCCTTGTGCGATGACCGATACCAGACGGATTTTTGGCGACATGACCAATTTATGCAATTCATTCAGTTCCGCTTCGCGCCCAACAAATGGTGTGGTATCCGCAGGCAGGTTATGTTTAATGCTCAGAGGGCGGGGTGTTTCGGTGATGGTGCGCGGGATGAGGGGTATTTCACCCGTTTGACCGCCTAAAATGCGTTCTAATTCTGCCCCGACCAAGCGAATACTGCCGATGCGCTGATTCGGGTCTTTTTGCAACATGCGCCCGATGAGGTCAACCAATCCCACAGGTGCATCAGGGCGGAGTGTTTCTAAATCGGGCGGGTTATCCATCAAAATCGCTTTGACGACTTGACTGATATTTTTACCTACGAATGGGCGTTGCCCTGTCAGCAATTCAAATAGCATCACCCCGAATGACCAAATGTCAGAACGGGGGTCATCCACAACCCCATTTAACCCTTCTGGCGCGATATAATCCAGCGTGCCGACTGCCACCCCACTTTGTGTCATGCGTTCTTCGTTATCCAACCGCGCCACGCCAAAATCGGTGAGGCGTGGTGTGCCGTCTTTGGCGATTAGCACATTAGCGGGCTTAATATCGCGGTGAATGATGCGTAAATGATGAGCGCGACTGAGTGCATCCGATAATTCCAATGCCAAGCGCAACACCTCATCAATGCTAAACTTGGTATTCTCGCGGATTTTTTGCGCCAAAGACCCGCCATCTACCAATTCCATCACCAAATAATGTTCATCTTCGATATGTTCGGTATCCAAAATTTGAACAATATTCGGGTGGTCAAGCTGGCGTAAGGCTTCTGCCTCGCGGATAAACCGTTGTACCAAACTGGCATCTTTGGCAACGGCTTCTGGCTTTAGGTGTTTGATGGCGACTAGCGTATCTGTTTTTTGGTCATGTGCCTTATACACCGACCCCATGCCGCCTACACCGAGTGTCTCTAATATCTCGTAACGCCCGCCGATTTGCACAATATTTCTCCTCTGGAGACCAGTTGAAGCCTTATGATTTCTTATGACCCATTTGTGTAAGTTTAGCATAGGTACGCACTTTTTTCAATCACTCTCAAATTATGCAATTAACCACATTATTGCATAAATATGTTAGAACAATGTCAGATAGTTGATGATACGCACCATTTAACCGGTTTGTTCAATTTTTATACACACCTAAAATCAAAAATATGCCATTATTCCAGAATTTCGAGACCTTGTGATTCGAGGATATTGCGTACTGCGGGGAGATTGATGGTAAGGGTGCGCCCACGTCCGCCCAAAATGCCATCACGCCGTAATTCATTGATGAGCAAACTGGCGGTGGTGCGATTTAAGCCCGCGATGGTGGCAATATCGGCTTGGGTGAGGCTGGCGGGCATCTGAAACCAATCGCCATGATTACAGCACCAATGACGGGCAAAATTGAGCAATGCGCCCAATAATCGCGCACGGGCATCAACGTGCATCAGGGCGTGCAGGCGGGCGAGTGTTTCGCGTTGATAATCGGACATGAGGCGCAAAAATGCCATGCCAATACGCGGATATTGGTCAACGAGCATGGCGAAATCGGCTTCGGATAGCCGTCCCAGATGACAAGAAGATAGTGCCATTGCCGACCCGACCCGAAAGCGATATTTACCCAAAAATAGATGCCCAAATATATCCCCTGTCTGAAAAAAGCCAATCGGGGCTTCATCCCCGCGTGGATTGCCATATGTCATTTTGACGACACCCGAAATGAGCAAATATAACGATTCGGCGGGGTCGCTGAGGTGAAAAATATATTGCCCTGTATCTACAAAAATTGGGGTGATGCAACCCGCGAGGGTCTCGATTTCGGTGAGGGATAATTCGTTAATATAGTCAAATTGGGTGAGGATTCTTTTCATGATGGATTCACACTGAGGGATATGTTTATCTATATCCCTCAGACCCTTTTTATCGGCTAATCTTACCCGCGAGAGGCTTGCAATTTATAAACAACGGTCAAAACCACACCAAACGCGATATGACCGATGAGGCTCATCCATTGCATATCGCCAATTTGCAACACCATTTCATTCATACCCATCATGAGTGGCATGAGGACTAATGCGCCCAATACCCACCAGATGATGCCATAAACCACACCTGCGCCCACCACAATTCCCCAATTATTGGCGGGGATGCGTGTTCCGACCACACCATAAGTTGCGCCGATGATGATGCTGATGACCATATGAACCCCAAACCCGACTACCGCGCTATCATTTTGGACGAGCATCCCAACCATTGGGAGCATATTTTGAATCGCCATCCAAATGCCGAATACGACCCCACCCGCGATACCGCCGATGACCCCACGAATGACGGATGATTGCAGATT
>JALONZ010000579.1 GCA_025454675.1 Anaerolineae bacterium
GACATCGTAACCGCGCTAATCACCCCTTGCCCCACAAAGTCTCATTTCCAGTTGCGAATGAACACAAATCACATACGATAAAGAATATTCTTAGTATTCAGGATGGATTATCTATGTCGCAACCCGAAAAATCCCCTATTCCCCGCCTACGTGTCATCAATCCGCTCGATTGGGCGCGGTTATTGTGGTGGGCATTGGTCACACCCGATTCGCTCAAGGCATATCAAAAAATACATGGTAAAAAAGCACACAAATGGGTCGCAGGGATGCTCATCAGCACCGTATTATGGTCGCCGATGGTCATCGTCATGAGCGCAACCGTCATCAACAACCAACTCATTCGGGTGAATGATGTTTCGCCCATCGCGCCAATTGTGATGATGGTCGCAACGGGGTTCATGTGGCTGATAACCGCATTTTTAATCGGTTGGTTGGATAGGGCGCATGATGAAGCCAGTTATAGCCCCAATAATGTTGTGCCGTTTGGCATCGGAGCGGTATTTGCTTATATCACCCTAGAAGGCTTCATCGGCGGATGGTTTGGCGCGTTTTTCGTCATCGTCATGAGTGTGATTTTGGTGGGTACATGCGACACAATTGGCAAAACACTCAAGGTCAATGCAGAAGGCATGATTGGCGTGGGCTTACTCACGGGTGTATTTTTTGTGGCGGGGAATGAATTGGTGAATGGGGGCTTTGGCATCCCGTTTTTTGTCGCTAATGAAAATGGGTTTGGTACGGGTGCATGGGCGCTTTTGGTGGTGGCGTTCATCATCGCATTTTTATGTATGGGGCTTATCACACTTGGCATCGAGTGGTTCATCAAAAATGTGCGGATAGGCGGGCAAGTGATGTTCGCGGTTATCCTATCCACACTGATAATCTTGATTGGATTTTATTACGTCGTTGCGTGGCGCATTTTTGAGATACCGAATGTCATCCCCCGCTAATGGCTTTGACACCCAAGTCCATCGTGGTGGCGATGACAACCGCATAGGCGGTCACACTGATACCCGAAAATAAAAATAAACGACTTACCGTCATGCCCAATGCGCGGGCGGTGATTGCCATCGCCCAAATGCCCACCCATGGCGTTAAAATCAACACACCAATCGTCCCATAGCGATTCATGCGCTGTTTCATTTTTTCGGATGCGAGACGTTCTAACCATGCGCCAATGCGCGGGTAACGGGATAAATATTCATAGCCATAATGAATGACAAATACGGGCAAAATATTGCCAAAAACTGCCCAGATGATGGATGAAATCACCCCCAAACCGAGCGCATAACTGGCGGGAACAGCCCCATAAATTTCAAACATGGGGAAAAATCCCATAAACCAGCTAATGAATGATTTGCCTCCATATTCAACAATTCCCATGCCGTGTGTTTGATGTGTGAGCGCATAGAGGATGACGAATCCGATGCTTGTCAGCCCAAAACCGATTGCAATCCATAACCAGAGTGCGGTCTTTGCCGTGGGAGGTTCTTGCGTCATTGTTGCCATAGGATTTACCTTTCTTTCATATCTAGTAGCGCCAAAATAGCGCGTTCTACACGGGGATATAAATCGTCTGAGATGACATTAATCCCCAATAATTCCGTAAACCATAATCCATCCGCCGCCAAGCGGATGACCGTTGCCAGCGCGGGGTCTATGCCACTGGATTCGGCAAGTGCTTGCCAATCGGCATATTTTTCGCGCACACGCGCCAATAATTCTGGTTGATTTGCCACCGCCGCAATCAGCGCCCGACTATCATCCAGTTGCGAATTGGTCATATCAAATGTCGAGCGCACATAGCCGCGCAACCAATCACGCGGGTCTGGGTCATCTGTCTTGGACTGGTCTAATATGCCCTCAAAATTGCCCAAAAAGTAATCTATCATGCCCATGATGAGCGCATTTTTATTCGGAAAGTGATACAACAATCCACCTTTACTCACTTTGGCTTCGGCGGCGACAGTTTCGAGTGTGAGTTTTGCCACCCCGTCACGTTGAATCACGCGGTTGGCGGCTTCTAAAATATGTTTTTTGGTGGTTTCTGCTTTGCTCATCTGCTATCCCAATAAATAAACCGTCCAGACGGTACACAATATACGATTAGTATACCGTCCAGACGGTTTATCTGTCAAGCACAGAATGGTTAAATTTTGCTAAAATGTTATACAACATCCTCCGCACGCCGATTTTTGATGACGCGCCACAATATAACCGCCACCACCACCCACACCCATTTGGGAATTTTGATATTTTTCTCAGTTGCGGTTTCAGGTATATCGGCGGGACGGTTGGCTAACATCACCTGCCAATCAGGGATGGTTTCACGCGGTGGCAGGCTATAATGCCCATTCCACAACGTGATATACGCTTCGGCTTCAGCATCCCATTTGGCATCATCCCACCCCAATTCGTGCTGGCAAATCTGGCGGATGCGTGGCAAATATTCCGCGCCCCCATTGGGCAATAACAATCCCAAGCGCGTGCGCCGTAACAGCAAATCTTCAAGGTGCATCACTCCTTCGGCACGCGCACACCAGCGCAATTCTGCCCAAAGGGTTTGCGTAT
>JALONZ010000039.1 GCA_025454675.1 Anaerolineae bacterium
ATAGTACAGTACATAAAAAGGATACCATCATGTCAACATGGGCATTAGAAATTGAAGATTTAACCGTAGCCTATCATAGCAAACCTGCCGTGTGGGATGTGGACATCAATATTCCCGAAGGCGTGCTTGCCGCCATCATTGGACCCAACGGCGCGGGCAAATCCACCTTATTGAAAGCCGCGCTGGGACTCATCCCCAAAGCCACAGGACGCATTCATTTTTATGGCAAACCATATGCCCAAGCGCGTGCCTATATTGGTTATGTGCCACAACGGGGCAGTGTGGATTGGGATTTTCCGACCACCGCGCTGGATGTCGTCCGCATGGGATTATATGGCAAATTGGGCTGGCTGAAGCGCGTGAGCAAGCGCGAGACTGAATTGGCATTTTCCGCGTTGGAGCAAGTCGGTATGGCAGATTTTGCACATCGGCAAATTCGACAATTATCGGGTGGTCAACAACAACGCACCTTTTTGGCGCGGGCATTGGTGCAAGATGCGCGGATTTATTTTATGGACGAGCCATTTGTGGCGGTTGATGCCGTGACAGAACGCGCCATCGTGGATATTTTGCAAGCCCTCCGCGCACAAGGTAAGACGGTGGTGGTGGTGCATCATGATTTGCAAACGGTTGTTGATTATTTTGATTGGGTGACGCTCCTCAATATTCAACTGATTGCCAATGGCGCGACCTCGCATGTGTTCACGCCTGATAATTTGCGCCTTGCCTATGGTGGAAAACTGGCATTCTTGACCGATTCGATGATAGCAGAGGGGACGGTGAGATGAGCGTGATTCAAAATACAAATGACCTGAGTCCAATTCCAAGCGTGCCTGTAGGAGCGCAACATGTTGCGCCCTTACGCCCAATTTCGAGCCTCATTTCATCCACATGGGTGATGATTGGCATATTAGCCGTCCTCGCCATCGCATTTATCCCCATCAGTATGCTATTGGGTGTGACTTATGATTACACCCTGATTGTTGTGGCGCTGGGTGGGGTGTTATTGGGCATATTGAGTGGCGTATTAGGCAGTTTTGCCGTGTTGCGCCGTCAAAGTTTGTTGGGTGATGCGTTATCACACGCGGCGTTACCCGGTGTATGTGTCGCATTTTTATTTTTTGGGCGGGATGTTGGTGCGTTGTTGATTGGCGCGGGTATTTCCAGCTTGTTGGGTGTGGGATTCATCCGCCTGTTGACCCAGACCACACGCATCAAACAAGATGCGGCGATGGGCATCATCCTTGCCTCGTGGTTTGCGTTGGGGATTGCCTTGCTCACCTATATTCAATCCCTCGAAAATGCGAGTCAGGCAGGGCTGGATAAATTCATCTTTGGGCAAGCCGCCGCCATCCGCCTGAGTGATGTGATTTTGGTGGCAATTGTCGGCGCGGTGTGCCTGCTTGTGTTGGTCATCTTCTGGAAAGAACTGAAATTAATAACGTTTGACCTCGAATTTGCCCAAGCCAATGGCTACCCTGTGCGCTTTTTAGATGCGATTTTATCCCTGCTGGTGGTGGTTGCGATTGTTTTAGGGTTGCAACTGGCAGGTGTGATTTTGATGGTTGGGTTATTGATTGCGCCTGGTGTGGCGGCGCGTCAATGGACACGCGGTATGATTCAGATGTTGGTTTTGGCGGGGATTTTTGGCGGATTCGCGGGCGGAGCGGGCGCGGTTATCAGCGCGTTGGATAAAAATCTGCCCACAGGCGCACTCATTATCGTGGTCGCAACCGCGCTCGTATTCGTCTCAATTTGTTTTGCGCCAGAACGCGGATTGATTTGGTCGTGGCGCAAACGTCGCGCTGATGCGCGTCAATTCGCACGCATGGGAGGCACAGATGAATCTCATTGAAGAACTAATTATCCGCATTTTGAACGTGTTTTGGTCGTATAGCCAGATTAATGATTTTCTACATGACCCGCGTGCGGTTGCGCTGATTGTTGGCGCGTTAATCGCCTTATCCAGCGCGATACTCGGCTCATTTTTGCTTTTGCGGGGTTTATCACTCACGACAGATGCCATCAGCCATACGGTTTTATTGGGGATTATTGTCGCGTTTTTGGTGATGGTGGGGTTATTGGGCATGGAAGCCGATTTATCATCGCCATTGCTCATCATGGGTGCGGCGGGTGCGGGTGTATTGACAGTCGTCCTCACAGAGGTGATAGAACGGTCGGGTTTGGTCAAAGAAGATGCGGCGTTGGGCTTGGCATTCCCTTTTTTATTTGCGGTAGCCATTTTGCTCATCTCGCGGTTTGCGGAAAATGTGCATCTTGACCAAGATTCGGTCATGGTGGGCGAAATTGGCGTGGCATGGGCGAATACGAATAGTTATTGTTTTGGCAATTGTGACCCCATCACCATCACACCCGATGACCCCCGCGCCAAAATGCAACGCGAATGTGTCAATTGTGCGACAGAAGGCATCAGCCCGCGCAATCCGAATGCCGTGTTTGCCGAAATTTGTGTCAATTGTGGCACATACACGGCAGGTCAAATTGTGGCGCAAGCCTCGCAAGGCAACCCATTGGTATCGCCAGAAGATAGCCCGCAATTGGTATTCATGCCCAAATCATTCGGCGTGATGAGCGCCTTAGCCTTGCTCACACTCGGATTTGTGACGCTATTTTATAAAGAGTTGAAACTCGCCACCTTTGACGCAGGTTTGGCGAAGGCGCTCGGATTTCGTCCATCGGTGCTTCACTATGTTTTGATGGTGTTGGTGAGTTTGGTGGCGGTGGGCGCATTTGACGCGGTGGGGTCAATTTTGGTAGTCGCTTTCTTCATCATCCCGCCCGCCACAGCGTATTTGCTCACCAATCGGTTGTGGGTGATGCTGGCATTGAGTCCAGTTGTCGGCATGATGAGCGTGTTGACAGGTTATGAATTTGCCAAAGGGAATTTTTTGGGGATTATTGATATGAATACGCTCATGAGTGGGTTGAATGAGACTTTTGGCATGAGCCTGAATCCGAATTGGGATTCGTCTATTTCGGCGTGTATTGTGTTGATGATGTTCTTTTTTTTGGTGATGGCATGGTTATTTTCGCCCAAATTTGGTGTGTTGGCGCTGGTCATCCAACGGCGGATTCAAGCGCGGAATTTTGCTGAACAAGTGGTGTTGGGGCATATTTATCATCACCAACACACCGATGCCGAACAGACAGAATTGTGTGCGGATACGCTCCATGAACATTTCAAATGGTCAAAACGCAAAATGATGTGGTGCATTGCCCGCTTGCGTGCCTTTCAGTTTGTGACGGTGCAAGCAGGGCAGGTTGGATTGACAGAACGCGGATTGCATCGTATGGAAAAATTTCAGCAGGATGTGTTGGGTGCTACATCCGCGCCATGATGGATTGAATTTTGGCTTGGTCATCTGGCAGATACGATTCAAAACGCGGTGGCAGGGCTGAATAATCTGCCAGATGACGATAGAGATTGATGCTTAAAAATGTTTTTTGATACACCTCATCCAAATTTAACATCACTTGCTGGTTGTTGCTGAGGGGAATAGGGATGGTTGGGATGGGCATATCCACAAAAAAGCCGTAGGTGGCGGATGTTCCGCGTTCAAATGATGGAATGGGTTGGCTGATGCTGATATGATACGGAAATGCGCCACCCTGTTTATCGGCATAACTGGGGATATGATTGAGGGTGGGCGGTGTTTCATGCAGATAATCAATTTCTATCAAAGAAATACCCGCTTTGAGTGTTGCCAAGCGTTTTTGATGATATTGAGCGTAGCCTCTGCCGATTTTATTCGATGGTGATAATAATTCGATACGGGTGATGGGTCTCCCCATTGGATTATCATCATCTGCCAAAATCATGATAGATGTGTAGTAATCCTCTTCATCATCGAACAGGGCTTCAAGCAGGGGTTGGGTGAGGGTTGCACCTTCTAACTTGCCACTGGTTGGGGATGATGATTGCGTATCATGAATAATCACATCGGGACGTGTTATGATGATTTTGCCCGTATCGGGATAAATCTCACGGATTTGAAGCGACTTTTCGGTGCTGACCAGATACCCCGCAGGCATGATGAGACTGAGCATCTCGGCAATATCACCAATATGCTTGCCATGAAAGCCTTCCCACCCTTCCACATTTTGAAAAAAGCTATGTAGATGGGCATTCACCCCGCGATATTCGTTTTTATCAGACCGAAGCGCCATTAGCGTCTCCCTTTTTAGCTCATCATACCATCAAATATCGAAAAATGAGCCGTGAAAGCCGAATGGGATATGTTGCGGGACAATCGCACGCCCCAATTCTTGCATACTCTGGGCATCCAACGCCAACATGAACGAATTGCCCGCCCGCGAATCGAGTACGACCACCAATAACACGCCGTCATCTTCCGCTTGGGCATTGGGCGCAGGCACAAAGACAGGCTCACTCGGATAGCATCCTTCTTCATACCATACCGATGTTTGCCGATTTTTGACATCCACTTTCACGATTTGATTCAAAAAGTCGGATGTGCCTTTTTGCACACTTGCGCCATAGGCAAATTGATAATCGCGCCCATTGTGCGGTTTGTAGTTGATACGTGGCAGTTCGATGGATTCATCCGATAGTACCTCATACGATGCGCGTCCGCCGTTTAATGGCACAGTGTAACGCCGAAATTCTCCCACTTGCGGATAATCTTGTTGGAGCAGGGCATCCACATACAATTGGTCTATCAAATGGGCATCATCATATGCCGATAAATCTACTATCAGCGTGTTATCATCGGCTTCATACGCATTGATGTGATGAAAACAGAAAAATGGGTCGGTGGGGACTTCTGCCACCAATTTGCCACGTTCAATATCAATCACCAAAAAGTGTGAATCTTCCGTATCATCCCACACAAAATTTTGGATGAACGGTTTATCGCCAAATGCCAATTGGATAAGACTTTTTAACTTGAACGAATAATCCGCCAAGATGATATAACGCGGTGTGGTGGAAAAACTGTGCATATAAGACGGGCTTTTAACCGTCACGCTGGCGAGTTTTGTCCGTTTTTTGCTGGTGAGCGCATACAGGTCATAATTCATTTTGCGCCCGATGCGTGTCATATGATTGATGCCCACGCGCCGAGCAAAATCATAATGTGGATGGGCGGTGGCGAGTTGGGCATTCACTTTTTCGTCATAATCCAGCACACCTAATGTTTCGAGGGTGTGCGGGTCGAATCGCACCGCCAACGGGAATTCGGTCATGGCGATGAAGTCATCTTCGAGGCGGGTGATGTTCACTACGGTGTTATTGGCGGGTTCTTGTTCAATGAATAGCGCGAATGCCTTTTGAAACATCGTCCGACACGGGTCTACGGCAAAGCCACGATAATTAATTTTGCCCGTTTGGTTATCTTTGGCATAGGCATTGGAACGGATGAATCGGTTGCCATAACTCACTTTACCATCGCCAAAACTGAAGCGATGCAGTTGTGCCAATCCATCAAACCAATGCGGAATGGGTGTTTTGCCCACTTCAAATTGTCCGGGTCCGTTGCGGATGAGTGTTCCGCGTAGCCACGTTGGGAACTGCCCATGAATGGGCAATTCCGAGATGCTAATTTCGCTGTGTTGTGATGAAAATCCTTGTGCATATGCTTTGGTCATGTGCCGAGCCTTTATCTAACTATTTTTTTGATTGATATCATACTTCGCTTTGGGCATGATATATCATGACCCTACTAACGATGTAATAATGCTTTGACACTTTGCAAGAACGCGGTGCGGGAGAGCATCATTTCTTCGCCTGATGTCATTTGTTTGACCTTCACTTGACCCGCTTTGATTTCATCTTCACCGATGATGGCGATAAGCGGAATTTTCTTTTTATCCGCATAAGCGATTTGCTTGCCCAATTTTTTATCATCCAAGAATAATTCGGTGTTGATGCCCGCATTGCGTAATTCCGCCGCAAGGCGCATGGATTCTGGGCGGATGGATTCATCCAGAACTGTCACCAACACATCCACCACTGTCCCACCGATATGCGCGGGATACAGATTTAATTCATCCATCAGCACCAAAATGCGTTCAATGCCGAAGGATGTGCCTGTGGTGGGTAGGCTATCTTTGCGGAAGATGCCGATGAGGTCGTCATAGCGCCCACCACCGCTAATACTGCCCAAATTCGGCTCGGTGATGACCGTCTCGAAGATGGGACCCGTGTAATACCCCAACCCGCGCACCATCGTTAAATCGAAGGCGTAGTGGTCGGTTGGAACACCCATCACATCCATATAAGTCGCCATTTCGCGCAATTCTTTGATGCTGGTCTGGGCTTGTGGCACATGACCTAACACTTCTTCCAGATAATCTAAATTATTTGCCCCTGTTTGTTGATTGGTGATGAGGCTCATCATGCGTTTGACCACATCGGCATCAATACCGCGTGTGACCAGTTCTTTTTCGACCCCCTCCGCGCCGATTTTATCGAATTTATCCACACTGCGATATAAATCGGGGAGTTGGTCTTTCGGCACACCGCTATATTCACCAATCGCTGTTAGCAATTGGCGGTGATTAATTTTGACGCTGAATTGTGGAAATCCCAGTCTTTTGAGCGCCATCACCTTTAACGCGACTAACTCGGCATCGGCGCTACGATTGGCAACACCGACAATATCGGCATCGCATTGATAAAATTCACGATAACGCCCTTTTTGTGGACGTTCCCCACGAAACACGGGCGCGATTTGATACCGCTTGAAGGGGAAGGTGAGTTCACTTTCGTATTGTGCCACCACCCGCGCTAGGGGGACGGTCAAATCATAACGGAGCGAGAGTTCATCTTTATCGCTACGCCCGTGACGGACATTGAAAATTAAATTCTCGGCTTCTTCGCCATATTTCCCATACAGGGTTTCACTCAGTTCGACAATCGGGGTTTGTAGTGGCTCAAATCCAAAGCGGTGAAAGGTGTCGGTGATAATGCCGAATACATAATCGCGCTTGAGCATATCCGCAGGCAAAAAGTCACGGAAACCCTTCGGTGGACGTGGGGTAATTTTGGTCATGGTCAATTTATCTCCTACTTTGTTGATATAATAGAATATCACGAGATGCTGATTTTGTGCGAGATGAGGTTGGTAAAAATGACACCCGATACAACCAAGCCGATGACAATTGACGAATTTTGGGCATTTGTGAATTTGCCCGAAAATGCCGATAAACGGTGGGAACTGATTGATGGGATACCCGTTGAGAAGGGCGGAGGGGATAACATGGCACCATCGAGTAAAATCAATTCGCTGATTGCACTACTGATTGCATCCTACATCACGCCATATGTCATGTCGCGCAGATTGGGGTATGTAACAGGCGCGGATGGTGGGTATCGGGTGGGTAAAAATATTTTAGAACCTGATTTTGGGTATATCAGCAAAGGGCGTTCTGGTGGGTTGACGGGCAATTTTTATGATAATGCGCCTGATTTGGCGGTAGAAATTGTGTCTATAAGCGAAAGAGAAGAAAATGTATTTCGCAAGGCGCATCGTTATTTGAGTAATGGCACAGGCATGGTTTGGGTTGTATATCCGAATGAAAAAACGGTCTATGTGTGCGTGTCATCGGATGATGGTGGGATGAAAGTCAATATTTTTGATGTGAATATGACCCTTAGCGGTGGAGATGTGTTGCCAGATTTTAGCTTGCCTGTTGCTGATATTTTTCCTGATGATGACTAAATAGTGCTATAATTTGCATAAGCTATAGGAGATTTGACGATGTTAGACACGACCAAAATGACGACCATAGATGAATATTTGGTATTTGCCAGTTTACCAGAAAATGATGGCAAATATTTTGAATTAAACAACGGGGAGATTATTGAGATGACACCACCAACATCTAGGCATGTGCGCGTTGCTGGATATATTTTTGCATATTTATTGGGATATATTGAATCTAATGATTTGGGTATCGTCTTTGCAGATAATTGTGGTTATTTATTGAGCAAAAGACGATTGGTTATCCCCGATGCGTCCTTTGTATCAAAAGGGCGAATAGAAGAGCCAACACCTAATATTATCCCACTTGCCCCCGACTTGGCTGTAGAGGTCGTTTCACCGAGCAATACCCATCTCGAAATGACCAACAAAATTGAAGATTATTTGAACTATGGCACAAAAATGGTGTGGATAGTTTATCCCGAAGAAAAAGTTGTGGATGTTATTCGTAAATTAGAAGATGGTGGCAAATATATTAAGCGTTATACGATAAATGATACTATATTAGGTGAGGATGTTATCCCAGATTTGATTTTTCCCGTTGTGAGAATGTTCCCTAAATCCTAGGAGACTGAGCCGTGTTAGATACGACCAAAATGATAACCATAGATGAATATTTGGTATTTGCCAGTTTACCAGAAAATGATGGCAAATATTTTGAATTAAACAACGGGGAGATTATTGAGATGACACCACCAGCGACTACACATAATTATATTGTGATGCGCCTATCAAATAATCTTTATAACTTTGTTGAAGCCAATGACTTGGGATTTGTTTTTGGTGATAATAACGGCTATGCGTTGTCACAATGGCGTTTGGTGATACCCCATGTATCATTTGTGCAAAAAGGCAAATTAGATTTCCCATTGCCTCAAATTATCCCATTTGCGCCTGATTTGGCTGTAGAGGTGATTTCGCCAAGCAATACCCATCGTGAAATAGCCCATAAAATTGAAGATTATTTGAATTATGGCACAAAAATGGTGTGGGTGGTTTATCCAGAAGATAATGTTATTGATGCGATTCGTAGCAAAGGTGATGGTAAAACACTTAAACAACGGTATAGTATCCATGATATGCTCTCTGGTGAGGATGTGTTACCTAATTTTACCGTGCCTGTGGCTAAAATATTCCCCCCACAAAAATAAAACTGGCGGATTTTTTATCATCCGCCAGCATAATTTGAATTTAGGCTTTCATCTTCGCCGCAATCGCTTGGTCATGCACATCACGGAATTGGGCAAAATGACCTTCTTCGTGCATCAATCCCAATAACACAGCCGAAACCGCGTTACATTCCCCATATTTATTCAAAAAATTCTCCGACATTTCACGATACACATCTAAAAATGGCTCATCAGGGATGGCGTTCAGATAACCCAAGCGAATGCGCCGACTTTCTTCTAATCGTTGCACACATTGTTCTTTGGTGGTGACGGATTTCCAATCGGTTTCATAACGTACACGGGGTTCTTTTGGATAAGGGATGCCACGCCCCAAAATTGAGCCATAAGTCGCCCATTCTTCGCTACTGGCGGTCACATGCACCACCAAATGCGCGATGCTCCACCCGATTTTGGCTTCACCCTCTTTGGCATAGGGGTCGTCGGCGAGTGGGTCTTCTGGGTCGAAGGTGACATCGGCATCATCCAAATCGGCGATGATAGCCAAGATGGTGTTGATGCTGGTATTGGTCAGGTGGCGTAAATCGTCTATTGTAACTGTTTTGGCAAAATCGGCGAGTTTAATTTCATTATTGCGTACAGGCGAAAAATCGAGTTCCATGAATGGACATTGCTCCTCAAATTGTTGATAAAATCTTCTATACAGACGCGATGACATGGGCAACTTTTACAAATCACGTTGCAACTTGGCTGTATTTGCGTTAAAACTAACTTTACCTGTGTAGACCAATTTATAAAACGCTGTGGCAGAATTGAGTTTACTTGGGTAAAATGACAAAAAATTGAACGACCATTTGATTATTTTTTCTGAAACAAGGATTTTTAACCATGCTTACGCCTGTTGAACAAATGTTATTCGTTTTT
>JALONZ010000040.1 GCA_025454675.1 Anaerolineae bacterium
TTGCAACCGCTACGACACTTCAAATGGCGTTTTTTTGAATTAAAGGGCTATCAGGACGGGTTACATGGGTTGCGTTTGAGTGCGCTCATGGCGTGGTACGAATTCAAGAAATATTGGTTATTACGGGGGTTGTGGCAGAAGAAGCGTGGTTGATGTGGACGACATACGCGCGGGGCGCTAGTCGTCCAGTACACCTTATATGAGGGGTATTGTGGCGGATTCGCACATCCGCCACAACACTGTGTTATCCGACTTGTGGCACTAACACCCCATAGCCACCACTATCGCGCCGATACAACACATTAACTACATTAGTCTCGTTATTCAAAAACACAAAGAACCGATGTCCCAGTAATTCCATTTGGTCAATGGCATCTTGCTCGGTCATACCAACCATTAAAATCACTTTACGGCGGACAATTTCGGCATCATCATCATATTCTGGTAAATTATTGATAATCACGACGGGAATTTCTTCGGCGGTTTCGAGTTCTTCACGAGTGGCATGATATTTGAAATGTTCATCACGGTCGCCACGTTGCGATTTCTTTTGTTTGCCCTTAAACCGCTCAATTTGACGATACATTTTGTCGGCGGCTTCATTGATGGCGGCAAGAGTCGCATCGCGCCCGTTACCTTCTACAACCACCTCTGACCGTAGAATTGCCCCGCGTGAATGACGCAGGGTAATTTGGGCTGTGGTTAAATCTTCTCCCCGCTTGGTATTTCGGCGAGCAAGTTCTAGGCGAATTTCTGCGATATTGGGCAGATAGCGGTCTAGTTTGCCAACTTGGTCTTGTGCATATTCCTCAATACCTGGTGTGATAGTCAAATTTAGTCCGTGTATATTCACGTTCATGCGGGAGACTCCTTCGATACAAAATAAATAAGTTATTTTCGATTGCCTACTTTTAGGCTATCTTCACTGTTTATCAGAGGCGTGGGTGATGGTCATCCCAAACACCGCTTGCGCCCCCCCGTCTATTAATGCTTCCGCACACTCACTGAGTGTTGCGCCGGTCGTTAAAACATCATCAACGATTAACATTATTTTACCCTGAATTTCATTAGAATGTGCGTTAAAAACATCACGCATATTTTCTTGACGTTCTTGGGCAGATAACCCGACTTGTGAAATGGTTTCTTTGGTGCGGATGAGCGCATCGGGCAGGTAGGGCAGGTTAACTTGGTCGGCAAAAGCATCCGCAATGAGACCTGCTTGGTTATAACCACGTTTTGCTAATTTTTTGGGGTGCATGGGGACAGTGGTGATAAAATCGGGTCGCCAATCTAACTCTGCGAAGAGATGTGTCAAGCGTGTGGCTAAAAGGGGTGCGAGTTGCGTTTGCCGAAGGTATTTGAGGTTATGAAGGGCTTCGCGCAAAATATCGGCATGTATGCCACTGGATATGACTGTGAAGGCGTTATTGAGGGGTGTGGTATGAGACGCAATTGGAGTGGCTTGGAGTAGGGCGGTGCAAGCATCACACCAGCCAATATCCACACGCCCACAATTGCCACAACGTGGCGGAAATAATAAATCAAGTCCCCATTGACCTATTTGGCGAATAGCCAAAAGAAGCCCAGCAGGGGTGTGCGGGGCTTCTTGGTTTATTTCGAGTGAGGGCATTGATGCCTCCAAGATGATGAGATTTAGAAAACGCTGTTCACGCTAGAAGCCATCACCTGCAACACGGCTGGACCGAGAAGCACAATCCAGATAGATGGAAAGATGAGCAATACCATCGGAATCATCATTTTAACGGGTGCTTGTTGGGCTTTTTCTTGGGCGCGTTGACGGCGTTTGGTACGCATTTGGTCAGATTGCACCCGCAGAATGGTAGACATACTCACCCCAAGTTGGTCGGCTTGGATGATGGCGGCGGTGAACGAGTTCACATCTGGCACATCCATCCGTGCCGCCATATCGCGCAGGGCTTCCCGACGTAATTTACCCAATTGGATTTCACGCAAAACCCGCCCAAACGCGAGTGAGAGTTGATTATCCCATTTTTCGTATACTTTACCCATCGCCATATCAAAACCAAGACCCGCTTCCACGCAGATGACCAACAGGTCGAGTGCATCGGGAAGGGCTTTGATAATTTCATTTTGGCGTTTCTTGATTTTGCTATTGACTTGTGACATGGGCAAAATATAGCCAACGAGTGCGCCACCGCCTGCATAAAGCATGGCATTCAAAAAGGGTTGTTTTTGGATGACGAAGCCGAAAATTGCACCACCAACACCGAGTAACAAGGTGAAGATAATGCGTTGCAAAAAGAATGTGCTAGGGTCGGCATTCATCCCTGCAATTTCCAATTTGCGCCGTGTGGCTTCAAGTTGTTTTTGAGGGGTGAATCGAACAACAATCCGTGCCATGCCTTTCATGAGTGGCACAAGCACACGTTCTTTGAATGAGATGGAGAGTTCGACCTCTTCGAGTGAATCGGGTAATTCGCGCTCGCCATATTGTGCTAAACGTTCTTGAAGTGGGTCTACATTGCGGTCTTCGCGCAGACCGATATAAACCATCACCGCGATGATAATTAAGGCACCAATCACTAATACTGCAACCATACTATGACATCCTCACCACTAAATTTCAATATCAACGATTTTTTGGATGAGCGCCGTACCAATGCCAATCAACGCCAACCCAACCGCCAACATGGGCCATCCACATGCCCGATTTTCAAACATGCGTCCCATATAACCCGGATTAATGGCATTCAGGAACATTGCCAAAGCAATGGGCAAAAAGCTAATCAGATAGCCTGTGATGCGCCCTTGCGAAGTCAAAACACGAATTTCGCCTTTAAGTTTAATCCGCTCACGGATGGTTGCCCCAATCACTTCGAGGATTTCGGTCAAGTTACCCCCGACTTCGCGTTGGATATTCACAGCGGTGATGACCAAATCGAGGTCTTCGCTTTCGACCCGTTCTAGCAAGTGTTCAAACGCATCTGTTAGGTCAATACCCAATTGGACTTCTTGCACCACACGCTTAAATTCGGTTTGGGTGGGTTCGCCTGCATCTTTGGCGACAGCTTCCATCGCTTGCAACACACTATACCCAGAGCGGAGTGCATTCACCCACAACCCTAATGTATCGGGTAATTGTTGCTCAAAGGCGACAAGGCGCTTGGCAATCGCACGCGACACATAAATGCGGGGGGCAAAAAAGCCCATAAACCCTAAAATAATCGAAAAGATTGGGTCGCCACTGAAGAGGACGAAATAGCCCAATGAGAAGCCGCCAATCACGCCGATGATATGCAATGTGGCAAATTCGGCTACAGTTAGTTTGAGGTCAGCGCGTGCCAGTTGCCTGCGCCATTTTTGCCCAAACTTTCGCTTTTTAAGCACCGTATCAATGGCATCCAACCCACCTTTGCGTTTTTTATCGGCATCGGAGGTGGTGAGTTCGGAATTGGCTTCGGCTGAATTGAGAAAAGACTCAAATTCATTGAGTGATGTGGCTTGATTGAGGCGTTGTTCAACCAAGTCACCTTCTGAGCGTGCGCTGATGACTGCCACAATGATAATGACAAATACTGCCAACAGCGCCCCGCCTAAAATAAGCAACTGTTCTGGTGCTAATCCTAACATCGCTTATCCCTTTTCTGACTAACGGCGTGAGCCGATACCAAAGATAGATGGGGGCAGGTGGATGCCTGCATCCTCAATACGTTCATAGAATTTGGGGCGAATCCCCGTTGGGCGAATCCGCCCGATGATTTTGCCACCTTCATACCCCGTTTGTTCAAATTCAAAAATATCAGACATGGTAATCATTTCGCCTTCCATGCCTTGTACTTCGGTGATGAACAAAATACGGCGCGAGCCATCACGTAAGCGTTGTTGTTGACAAATCACATCAATCGCAGATGCAATTTGCTCACGAATAGCGCGGACGGGCAAATCCATCCCTGCCATCAGACACATCACTTCCAACCGCGAAACCGAGTCGCGCGGGGTATTGGCGTGTAATGTGGTTAATGAGCCATCGTGACCCGTGTTCATGGCTTGGAGCATGTCTAGCGCCTCACCGCCACGACATTCGCCAACGATGATGCGTTCAGGACGCATACGGAGGCAGTTGATGACGAGGTGTTGGATGGTAATTTCGCCTTTGCCTTCAATGTTGGATGGGCGACTTTCGAGAGGGACAACGTGTTCCTGTTGTAATTGCAATTCTGCCGCGTTTTCGACGGTGATGATGCGTTCATCATTTGGGATGAAACTGGATAACACATTGAGCAAGGTGGTTTTACCCGAACCCGTGCCACCTGATACAACCGCGTTCAAGCGACCAATAACACATGCCCGCAAAAATTCGGCAATTTCTTGTGTCATAGACCCAAAGCGGATGAGGTCATTAACAGTGAGTGGGCTTTTGGAGAATTTACGGATGGTGATGGTGGGACCGCACAAGGCAATTGGTCGGATAACGACATTCACCCGTGACCCATCTGGAAGGCGGGCATCCACGAGAGGAGAACTTTCATCCACACGCCGACCGAGTGGTGATACGATGCGGTCAATCACACGCAAAACATGCTCATCGCTATCAAAGGTGATATTGGTACGCGAGAGTTGCCCTTTGCGTTCTGCGAAAATCATGCGTGGTCCATTAACCATGATTTCCGAAACACTTTCATCATCGAGCAATGGTTCAATGGGTCCAAAACCAAGAATATCATCCACAATGGCTTCAAACAAGCGTTGGCGCTCATTACGTGATAACACCATGCTTTCTTCTGCCAAAATCGAATTGAATAATTCTTCGATATGACGGCGGATTTCATCTTTTTTGCTGGTGTCCATGGTTTGGTCAAATTCCATCAGCAACTTTTGTTGTACGCGCGATTTCAAATCGGCATAATTGCTATTGCCTTTTGGGGCGTTTGGATTATTCGGATTTTGACGATTCGCTGTTGTTGGATTTGGTTTTGGGGCAGGGGGACGTTCTCCGCCACCACCACTTCCCCCACCTTGATTGGGGGGCTGTCCTGTGTTTCCAATTTTTTTAAGTAATGAACCCATACCAAAAACTCCATCATCTACTTACATTACTGAATTGGGGTGATTTGTGGGGAAGTATATCCCCACAAGGCTTTTTTTATAGTATATCCTAAAAATGCGTTAACGTCCCAACAATCCTGCGATACCACTTTTTGTTTTCTTTTTGGTGGTATCATCACCAGCGGCACCTTTTTCGTCTTCGGGGTCAGTCATGAGTTCTGTAAATAGTGTATCGGCTAACCCGTGTAATTGCTTGATGAGTGGCTTATTCACATCACGGTCAGACCCGATGAAAGGCACACCGCGATTGATAGCCGCCAAGACCAGACGCTCGTCAATGAGCGGTAAAATGCCCAGAACATTTCGTTTGAGGTAGCTTTGAAATTTTTCGGGCGGGATAGTCGGTGTTTTTGCCCCTTTGCGTTCTTCCATCACCTTATTGAGGACGATGGCGGTTTTTTCGGGGGGGAAGCCTGCTTGGTCAAATAAATCCAACACGAAACGCATATTTTTAGCCGATACAAGGGTCGGTGTTCCAACCAACAAGACCCGTGTGGCTTCTTGTAAAATGTTTGATAGGGTAGGGTCGAGGCGTGAGCCAGTATCTACCACAACAAAATCATAACTACCGCGCACTTTTTGAATGATTGTGGAAATGGTTTCTGGGCGTTCCCAAATTGCATCGGCAAATTCGGGGCGCGTTGGACCGGTCAATACCTTCATGCCACTATCATGAGTGGCAACGATGTTTTCAAACAACTCGGTATCGAGGTCGTTGACATCTTCGGCGACTTCGGTGATGGTAGATTGCGGGGTCAGATTGAGGAATGTGCCAACATCCGCAAATTGCAGGTCGGCATCAATCAATAAGACTTTCACGTCTTCTTTCATCAAACCAGAAGCGAGGCTGGTGGCAACAGTTGTTTTACCCACACCACCAACCGGGCTATAAACCACAATCACATGACCTGCACGCTCACCTTCCACTTCTTCTTTTTGTGGGCGCAAAATATCAGCAAGTTTGCCACTCTCCAGCTCATCATGGAAACGGCGCACAGACTCATGTTTTTTATAAACATTGCGGACGGTGTTATACATTTCATCCATATTGATGGGTTTGGTCAAAAAGTCTTTTGCGCCCGCACCCATCGCCCGCCGATAATAATCGGAGTCATTTTGTACCGACATGATGATAATTGCAGAGCGTGGGACTTGGCGCGTAATGATTTCGGTTGCCTGCAAACCATCCATATCGGGCATATTAATGTCCATAATGATGATGTCTGGTTTATGTTGCTTTGCAAATTCCACGCCCTCGCGCCCAGTGCCTGCTGTTCCAATAACCTTAAAATCTTGCTCAAATCCGAGCAATTTTTTAATGTTTTCACGGTTTTCTGGAATATCATCTACCAACAAAATGGAGATGATATTCTTATCTGGTTGTGATGATTTTTTGCCACCCATAATTTTTTATTTTAGACCTTCTCCAACATCTGCCCGCTCCAAAAGACCGAGCGAGTATGATAATACACGAATACTTTCATCTGCGGGCAATAATGAGACGGTGACTCTTGGGGGTAAGCTGACCCCATAGGTATCGAGAATGTATTGAATCGTGACGGGGGTTGTTTCTGGACGAGAGCGATCGCCAGCAGACCGTAATAAGAAGCTATAGGGAATCGACATCGCCAGCATATGATTAATAATCACCGCTTCTTGAGGTGTAACTGCCAAAGAGATAATATCTGGGCGTGGTGGTACAGGTGTGGCAGTTGGTGGCACATTTTGGCGGGCTTGTGCATTTGATGATGCGGGTACTGTGGCGACAGGGGTTGGGGTTGCCAATGGGCGGAATAAAATACCATCTAATGGGAAGTCGCCAACACCAATAACCAATGCGTCTTGAATGGTGATATGGGTGGCAATCCGAGTAAGCCGATCGCCATTGGGGGTAATCACGACGGGCCAATCAATATTGACGGTTCGTACTTCAAGATTTTCTGTCGTACCTGTGGCAACCGTAATTGGAATGCGTCGTGTATCGAAACGCCCCGACACATCACTACCAATGCTTAACCCAACCCCATTGTTAACCGTTGTGCTTAACAAATTGATGTTATTGGGTAAGTAGCTTTGGAATTCTTCGTCCACATCTGCAAAGACGAATGCCGCTACAATATCAATATAGTCACCCGGACGAATGGCATATGCCACACTGATGAATCTATCGATTGGCATCGAGACCAAGCGTTTGCCTGGGGGGATGATGGCGGCGGCATCCGACCCGACATCTGCCAAATCTTGCAAACTCCGTACCACTAACGAAGTGAGGACGGGTTGTTCCACATAAATATCCGTCCGTGCTATCCCACCTGCCACTTCTTCAATGTCTTTGAAGTGGTTAAAGGGTAAGGCTTCAAGGGGCCATGGGCGCAATTGCAATGCGGTTGGTGGGATTACCGACCCGCGTGTGATATTTTGCACCGCCACCACAATTAATGTTAATTCTTGGGTGGGTACAGGGGTGGAGATGGGTGTACTGGTGACAGAGGGGGTATTGGTTGGTCTCTGTCCCGTAGTTTGGGCTGTGTTGGGTGTTGTTGCCGCAGGTCTATTTAGGCTGGGCAAAATGAAAACCGCCGCGACCGCGGCACCAACAATTAAAAGTGCTAATAAAATCAAAACGCGTGTACGACCGCTCATGGAATTTTTGTACCTTTCTTCAATTATGCTGAAGTATGCAAGGTTCACTTGAGCCACTAAAATCAATTTTATCTCAAGTTTAACTTACCACGACAAAATGTCAAACGAATTGGGAAGAAAATCCCCCCATAGACCGTAAGAATTACTACAACAGATGTAACAATTTTGTGATAATACACTTAATCTTGTGCGGGCAGTTCTAAATTAATAATTGTCCCGCCTGTTGAATCACTGCTGGTTGCAGTTAACTTACCACTGATGAGTTCAAATCGTTCTTTCAGCGAGACCAAGCCTTGAATGCGTGCATCTTGGCTTTTTTCGTCTTGTTCATAAACTTGTTGGGCATCAAATAAGCGACCATTATCGAACACAGTCACTTTGATGCTACCCGCGCCCATATCCAATTTCACCTTAATTTCGGATGGAGAGGCATAATCGCGGGCATGACCGACCAATTCTTGGACACTGCGGAAAATCATCACTTCGCGGTGTGATGCCAAACGTCGTTCTTCGCCGGTAATTTCGAGTTCGGTATGAATATCATTTTTATCTTTGAAGGCTTCCACCCAACGACGCACGGTTGGCACGACACCTAAGTCATCCAACATCATTGGGCGCAAATCGAAGATAAAATCACGTACCTTTTGGAAGGTGATACTGGCATCATTTTTGAGTTTAATCAATTCTTCGCCCGCGCGGGCAGGATTGCGGTCAAATAGGCGTTGGCAAATTTCGGCTTGTAAAATGAAATTCGTTAGCGATTGGGCGGGACCATCGTGCATTTGACGGGAAAGCCGTTGGCGTTCTTCTTCTTGGGCTTGGATGATACGCACAATATTAATATTGGCTTTGCCACCCTCTGGTTCTTCCTCTTCAAAATCTTCAATTTCCCCCACACCTTGTAATTTGGTCAGAATTTGCGAGAGCATGGTTTGTTCGGCTTGCATATAATCATAATGGTCTTTGAATTTTTCCAGTTGCCCTTGCATCGTTGCTAACCGAAAGCGTGCTTCGATGGCTTCGTCATATTTATCTCGAATATCTTCACGCGGTACGGTGTCAATATTGGCTTTTAGGGTTTGAATTTCGGTGGTTAAATCATTGGCGCGTGTATGCTGGCGGTCTACCAGTGTTTGCGTGCTATCAATTTGCCCTTTAATTTCGGTCATTTTGCGTTTGATAGCCGACATGCGTGCTGTCACCAATTCCACAATTTCTGCTTTAGGGTCTGCAATTAAATCGCGTGCAAAATCCATATGACATCTATCCTCTACCTATTTCTTAATTATGAATCTTTGCTTTGTTGCATCCGCACCCAGCCATGCTTTAGGGCTTTGACAGCGGCTTGGGTGCGGTCTTCGACATTCAATTTTTGCAAAATAGAGGTCATATGATTTTTAACAGTTTGTTGGCTTATCCCCAATTTTGCAGAAATTTCTTTATTGCTCAATCCGTTGGTTACTGCATATAAAATTTCGGTCTCACGCGGGCTGAGTGGGATGAGTTGTTCACTCGGATTATCTGCATGAGGTCCCAAAATTCGTTCAATCTCATGGTGTACCCAGTCTTCCAACTCGGTTTGATTCATTTGTTTGCCTTCAACGACAAAAGCCCCACCCGCGACCACATGAATAATTTTGATAAGTTCATTTGGGTGAATATCTTTGGCGCAGTACGCACTGGCACCTGCGCGGATGGCATAAATGACCTGTTCTCGCTCATGATAGGCGGTTAACATAATCACACGTACTTTCTCTTTTTCATGGAGCAAGTGACGGGCAACCTGTAATCCGTTCATGTCGGGCAAATTGACATCTAGCAACACGACATGCGGATGATAGGTTTGACATAAGTCAATTGCCTCTTGCCCTGTGCTGGCAAATCCCACCATTTCTAAATCGGTTTCAGAACTGAGGGCTTTTTCTAAGCCTTCCCGAAATAGCGGATGGTCTTCAACAATCATCACGCGAATAGGGTTGATTGGTTTCTGTATACTATCCATTATTATCCACTATATTGACAACCTGCTCTCATACAGGCAGTATAAATCACAAACCGACTCTA
>JALONZ010000580.1 GCA_025454675.1 Anaerolineae bacterium
ATACGGCGGAAATAATCATAAACGGCTTTTTCGGTTTGATTGGTCAGCGTCTCAACAAAATAACTGCCCCCAAGCGGGTCTATGGTATTGGTCACACCCGTTTCTTCGGCGATGATTTGTTGGGTGCGAAGCGCAATGGTGACGGCGTGTTCACTGGGCAAGGCGAGGGCTTCATCCATGCTGTTGGTATGGAGTGATTGTGTGCCACCGAGTACCGCCGCGAGGGCTTGAATGGCAACGCGCACGATATTGATTTCGGGTTGTTGGGCAGATAAACTCACGCCTGCGGTTTGTGAATGGAAACGCATCAGCCATGAACGCGGGTCTTTTGCGCCGAAGGTCTGGCGCATTTCACGCGCCCAAATGCGACGGGCGGCGCGGAGTTTTGCGATTTCTTCAAAAAAGTCGTTATGACTATTGAAGAAAAAACTCAGTCGCGGGGCAAAATCATCAATTTTAAGCCCACGCGCCAACCCCCAACGGACATATTCCAGCCCATCAGCGAGGGTGAATGCCAATTCTTGAACGGCGGTACTGCCTGCTTCACGGATGTGATAGCCACTAATGCTGACCGTGTTCCAGAGGGGCATGTGCTGAGTGCCGAATTCAATCGTATCGGTGACGAGGCGCATGGATGGTTCGGGTGGAAAAATAAATTCTTTTTGGGCGATAAATTCCTTGAGGATGTCATTTTGCAGTGTCCCCGCCAATTTATCCATGCTCACGCCTTGTTTTTCGGCGGCGGCGATATAAAATGCCCAAATCATCGGCGCGGGGCTATTGATGGTCATGCTGGTGGAGATTTTATCGAGCGGGATGCCCTCAAATAAAATTTCCATATCTTTGAGCGAACTAATCGCCACACCACAACGCCCAAATTCACCGAGTCCTTCGGGTGCATCGGTATCATATCCCATTAATGTGGGCAAATCGAAGGCGACGGATAAGCCCATATTGCCTTGTGAAATGAGATAACGATAGCGTTTGTTGGTCTCTTCTGCCGTGCCAAAGCCCGCAAACATCCGCATCGTCCACAATTTACCCCGATAGCCTGTGGCATGTACCCCGCGTGTGAAAGGATATTCGCCCGGATTGCCCAAATCACGTTCATAATCGAACTCAGGAATATCCAGAGGGGTATAGAGGCGGTCAATTGGTACACTCGATTGGGTCATAAATTGAACAGGGCGCTCGGCTTTTTTATCCAGTGTTTGCTTGAGGGTGGTATCGCGCCATTTTTGGTGATAAGTCGCAAATCTTTGTAATTTAGTGGCATCAAAAGGCATGAAATTTTTCTCCATAAAATGTTATTTTCTGGATATTATAGCAGGTTTGCGGAATCGGCACAAAAATAACTATTTGTTCTAATGTTAAGAAATTTTAAGAGGGGATTAACAGAATAAAAAATTGGTGTTAAAATCTGTGTTCATATTCGATAAGTAACGAGTCAATAGGTGAAGTACATGTCTGATGAAACAACAACCGATATTGCGGAAGTGACTCCACAATCCGAAATATCATTATTAGAACGCCTCAAAGTATTGGTGCAACCCGCCAAAGATGATGACACGATGGCAGAAGCGGGGCGTAAAATTTTGCTTCAAGATTTTGTGAAGATGTTATCCCAAGAAGAGGGTGCGCGGATTGGTGAGGACATCGAATTTGTGCATGATATGCGGGTGGCAACACGACGGATGCGGAGTGCATTTCGCATTTTTGAAGATTATTATAAATCGAAGCCTGTGCGCCCATTCATTGGTCAATTGCGCGAATTGGCACGTTCATTGGGGATTGTGCGCGATTTGGATGTGTTGATTGCCGATTTTACGGGCTATCAGACCCAATTAACCGAACAAGAGGCACAAGACGCATTGGTGCATGTGGTGGCACGACTGGAATCTAAGCGCCAAAAAGCACGGCGCAAATTGGTTGCCCATTTGGATAGCAAATCGTATCGCGGATTTGTTAAGACCTTCGCGGCATTTTTAACATCACCCGGAAAATCGGCAAAGAGTACGGATGACCCAACCCCAACACCGTATCAGGTGCGTCATGTGTTGCCTGTGATGATTCATGACCATTTGGCAACGGTGCGGGCATATGATACGGTGTTAGAAGATGCGGACGTGAATACACTCCATGCGTTGCGAATCGAGTTTAAGCGCCTGCGGTATTCAATCGAATTTTTTGCGCCCGTGATGGGCAATTCCATCGAAAAATTTGTGGAAGAGATGAAGCAAATTCAAGATTATCTGGGCAGATTGAATGATGTGGTGGTGGCGCAAGCCCGTTTGCGCGGTTTAGAAGAAAATGGTGATTTTGGCGAAAGTGTGCATGAAGCATTTGAGCATTATATTCACAGCCTTGCCGATGAGCAAGAAAAACTCATGGCGGGGTTTGGTGATGTGTGGACAAAATTCAATTCACGCACGGTACAACGGCATTTATCCGATGCGTTGTTGGTGTTGCGGTAGTCATGTGTGGTGGCTGACATACGCGCACGAGGCGCTAATCAGCCATGACAATTTGCACAGTTTTAGGGATGTAATGGCGGACTAACA
>JALONZ010000581.1 GCA_025454675.1 Anaerolineae bacterium
CGGAATAAGGTTTGGTCGTCCACAATCATCACTTTAATGCTCATAAGGGGATATGTGCCTCCATGCAAAAGCCTTCACCGTGCGCGGTTTGAATATCTAATGTGCCATTTAATAAGCGGACACGTTCTTTTAAGCCGATTAGCCCAAATCCGCCTTCGGTGGAGGTTGCACCAACACCATCATCTTGAATCCGCAGGGTAATGCGGTTGGGCGCAGTATCATAACGCAGGGTGATGGTAATCTGTTGCGCTTGGGCATGTTTATGAATATTGGTCAGGGCTTCTTGGACGATGCGATACAGGGTGATATTTGTTTCGGGGGTGGTGGTAATAGGTGCGCCGAGTGTTTGAAAGACCATCATGCTATTGGTGGGATTTTGTTTGACCAATATGGCGAGAGCTTCGGGTAATGGTCGGTTATCGGTGGGCAAAGTGCGGATGGCTTCGATGGATTTGCGGACTTCTTGCAAACCATCCCGCGCCAGCGATGAGATGTGGGTGAGGGCTTCTTCGGTTTGCTGTGGCTGATGATATAAAACGGCTTGGGCGGCTTGGGCTTGCATATGAATGGCGGTTAGGTAATGCCCTAACGAGTCGTGTAAATCGCGGGCGAGGCGGGTGCGCTCGCGCATGATGGCGATGTCCTCCACCATCCGCGCATAAGTGGCGACTTGCTCCCGCGCCCGTTCTTCGCTCACCACGATATTCCCGATGTAATCAAAGACAAAAAAACCGATATACGCCGAAATTGGGCTAAAGATGCCTATCCTCCCCAAGTGTTGATTAAACATAAGCCAACAAGCGGTAGCACATCCGCACAGCACCAAAATGAGCGATAAACGGGCATATTTAGGTAAAATTGCGCCGTGCATGGGTAATAATAGGATGGATAAAATGCCGGATAATACGCCTTCACTCCATGAGCTAATGAGCATGATGAGACATGCCAACAACACCATGATTACAAAATAGGCATAGATGGCGCGTTGATGCCGATTGACTTGTGTCCAGCCGATTGTCCCAACCAGCATATATAACAGCACAACGGGTAAAAATACCCATTGGATGATTGGCAGATGCCCCCAATTGGTGATGGTACGCGCTGGCTCGATGAATGCGGCGGCGATAAACATAAAATGGCTGGTGTGGCTGGTTAAGCGTTTGGATTCATACACAAAAAAACATCCTCAAAATCATCTGTGATGGGTTTTCATTATAAATCAAATCTGCGCGATGCGGGGGTCATGTTTTTAGATATGACCCCCTGCCTGACCATGATATGACTGACAAACCAGGCAGATGCGCTTACACTCTGCTTTATGATTCGCAATTACGAAAGGACAGTTATGAAATTTTTACTAGGCGTGTTTATGGCATTCATCGTTTTGACACTTCCCATGACATCTGTGGATGCACAGGATGATGATGATACGATATACCAAGACCCAACAGGCTATTTTAGCGTATCGCTCACAGCGGATTGGCAAATTTCGGCGCAAGGTGATGGTTATACCACCTATCAATATCAACAAGCCAATAGCTTTATCACCTTTACCACAATCCCCCTTAGTGAGACGATTCAGACGACCGAACAAGGTGTTGAATTCGCTATTTCGCAAATGGGTGTTTCGGTTGAATCTCTGCTGGCTAGGGCAGGACAAGGTTCTTGGGATTTATTCATTTTCAACACGGCTGATGGTCAAACGGCATCTGGGGCGGCGACCATCAAATTAGATGCGGTTATCGTGTTTCTGTATACGGGCGATAATGCCGATGCACCGCCGTTGTATGTGTATGATGTGCTGAATAACATCACCTTTTCGGATGCTGTCGCGCAGACCTTACCCGATAGCCCAGAAACTTTTGATGCGTATGTCGAGGCATTGGTGGCGCGTGATAATGTCACGCTGTCAATTGCGGTGAGTTATGACGGTAATGTGATTTATCGGACGGGGTTTGGCGCGTTAGACGGCTTAGGGTCACAAATTGCCGATGCGGATACGGTGTATAAATGGGGGTCTAGCACCAAAATCGTGACGGCTATCGCAGTGATGCAATTGTGGGAGCAAGGTTTGGTGCAATTGGACGCGCCAATCTCGGATTATTTGCCCTATTTCCCCGCCAAATTCCCCATCACCGTGCGTCATTTGCTCACGCATACCAGTGGCTTGCCCGCATCGCCGAATGTGGTTGGGTATGTGAGCCTGAATGATGGTGAGCAACTCGATTCTGCGGATGTTGCGCGGGAGTATGTCGCTGGTTTAACCGAATTGATTCATGAACCGGGCGCAGACAATTATTATGTCAATTACAATTTTCTATTATTGGGCGAAATTGTGCATGAAATTTCGGGGATGCCGTATGTGGATTATGTGCGCCAACATATCCTCACCCCGTTACGCATGACCCGCACCGATTTTATCCACACACCTGAGATGTTGACCAATACCGCAATGCCATCGGATGCCAGTGGTGAAGATGTACTGACCTATTTGCGCGAAAATGTGGATGAAGCTATCATGAATCAATTGATTGCGCGGGTTGATGGCGATATGGTGT
>JALONZ010000582.1 GCA_025454675.1 Anaerolineae bacterium
GATATTCCTCTGCTCAATGATATTCTGATGTATTTGGCTGGTGCGGATACGGCACAATTCCCGCTCACATGGGAAATATGCGCCAAATTCATGGAACAACTCAGCACACCAATTAAAGTTATCCGTCAAGCCAGTTAAAGGACATATTCATGGGTTACTACATGCGTTATTTCATCCCAAAATCGGCACAACCCCTCACCCTACCCCAAATCTGTGATGGAATTATCGCCATAAATACAAATTATGCCATTCAGATTGATTCCACCGACCCCAACTTTGGTGATATTGCTTATGGAGAACGGATACTGGGTGAAATCGAAATCAATACCATCGGGGATGAGATTTTTGAAGAAGAAACCGAAGATTTTTTAGCATTGCTCAATCATAGCCAAGATGAGCAAAAACAAGTCGTCATCCAAACGATTCAATCGGCGGGGCAGATAGTCGCTATATCCGCCATTTGGCGCGATGGCGATGCCGATGATGCCGATGTGGTGCATAACCACTTAGACCCGCTTTGGGATTGGTTGGATGAACATTATAATGGGATGCTCCACCGCGATGCCGATGGATTTTATCATGGGCAAACCCTCATCTTAGAGATGAATGTGCGAATTTAGGCAATTATGTAAGAAAGTGGGTAATTGGGTATTCTAAATCATGTCCCTATTTTTTATGATAGACTCATTCTGAATTGTTACCTATCACATAGGAGTATATAACTGTGAGTGATAAAAAAGTCCGTGTCGCCATCATCGGCGTAGGCAATTGTGCCTCATCGCTGGTGCAAGGTGTACATTATTATCGAGATGCAACGGATGATGAATTCATCCCTGGCATCATGCACAACAACTTAGGCGGATACCGCATCCGCGATATTGAATTTTCTGCCGCCATTGATATTGATGTGGAAAAAGTTGGCAAAGATTTGGGTGTTGCCATTTGGGCAGGTCAAAATAACACCGTCAAATTTGCAGAAGTGCCTGTCACCACAGGCGTGACCGTAGAACGTGGCATGACACATGACGGGTTGGGACCCTATTTATCCCAAAAAATCACCAAAGCGCCCGGTAGCACCGCCAACATCACCCAATTGCTGAGAGATACCAAAACCGATGTCGTGGTGAGTTATTTGCCAGTGGGTAGCGAACAAGCCACCAAATGGTATGTGGAACAAATTCTGAATGCGGGATGCGCGTTTGTGAATGCCATTCCCGTATTCATCGCCCGCGAACCCTATTGGCAAAATCGGTTTGCAGAACGCGGTTTGCCTGTTTTGGGAGATGATATTAAAAGCCAAGTCGGGGCAACCATCGTTCATCGTGTGTTGACCAACTTGTTCCAAGACCGTGGGGTCAAATTGGAACGCACCAGCCAATTGAATGTCGGCGGGAATATGGATTTTTATAACATGCTAGACCGCACCCGTCTGGAAAGCAAAAAAATCAGCAAAACCAACGCCGTCACCAGCCAATTGCATTATGATGTTGGCGCGAATAATGTCTACATCGGACCCAGCGATTATGTCCCGTGGTTAGAAGACCGCAAATGGGCATATATCCGCATGGAAGGACGCACCTTCGGCGATGTGCCACTCAATATCGAACTCAAATTGGAAGTGGTGGATAGCCCCAATAGCGCAGGCGTGATTATTGATGCGGTGCGCTGTGCAAAAATTGGGTTAGACAGAGGCTTAAAAGGCTCGCTTGAAGGACCCAGTTCATATTTCTTCAAATCGCCCCCCATCCAACCACCCGATGATGTGGCGCGTCAGATGGTAGAGGCGTTCATTCGTGGCGATACCTATACATGGAATGGTCAAGACCGTTCTAATGGCACAGGGGCGCATAAATAAGCATTATCGAATTGTAGGGACGGCATTTTTGCCGTCCAAAATGATTTTAATCAGCCAATTGTTCAAATAATAGCGATTCACCCAAAATACGGTCAATGTCATCCATGATTTCAATCGTATTCATCGAAATCCACACAATTCTTTGATAATCCATAATATCCGTATAAGCCAACTGTTGACCTAACCGTTCTCTAAACCAGCTATCCAATATTTGATACCCCCCCACATAAAAATCCCAAACATCTGGCGTAATCCCCTCAAAATATTGGTCTGGATTGATATATACCCGCCCATTTTGCTCATCATAACGAATATGCTCCTCTTCAACCAGTCCATCCACCTCATCGGCGCGGGGAATCGGATAAACAGCAATATGTTTGGGTGGGCGGATATTGGGGTGTTCCATCATGTGCCATTGCACCAAAATATGACCCTGTTTTGCCAATGCCATAAAAAATTCAAATCCGGTCACAATGGGCAGGCGAGGATAATCAATTTTCAAAAAATCGGCATAGCGTTTACGATATGTTGGGCTATGCAGGATGGCATAGGCATAATAAAACACATCTTCAGGCATAAAATCAGTCATAAACTGTTTATTGAAGGTGGTTTCTAGTTGATGAATAAATGCCTTATTCAAATTGGGTTTGCGTCCGTGTTCATCATATGGAAATTCATCATCCCCGTTCAAATTGAGTT
>JALONZ010000583.1 GCA_025454675.1 Anaerolineae bacterium
GCTTATTTGCAAATGTGTCAGCATCCGGTTGTGGTCAAAGCGGATGGATTGGCGGCGGGTAAGGGTGTGGTGGTATGTGATAATCAAGAACAAGCCGAAGAAGCCCTGAATTATCTCATCCATACAGGCGGATTTGGTGATGCTTCTGCCAAAATGATTATCGAAGAACGGCTAACGGGTGTAGAAGCATCGGTTTTGGCATTTTGTGATGGCAAAACATTATCGCTCATGCCCCCTGCGCGTGACCATAAACGGGCGTTAGACGGGGATAAAGGCTCGAATACGGGTGGGATGGGCGCATTTGCCCCGATTGCTGATTTATCGGCGGATGATTTGGCACATATCCAAAAAACAGTGATGCAACCGATGGTAGATGCGCTGGCAGAAAATGGCACACCGTTTGTTGGGGTGTTATATGCAGGTCTGATGCTCACTGCGGACGGCGTGAAAGTATTGGAATTTAATGCGCGGTTTGGCGACCCCGAAACACAGGTCATTTTGCCCTTGCTGGATACTGATTTATATGAGATTTTATCGGCATGTGCTGATGGACGACTGGCAGAAATGCAAATTCATTGGAAAAATGCGTTTTGTGCGACTGTTGTCTTGGCATCGGGCGGGTATCCTGCCAGTTACCCCAAAGGATTGCAGATTCATGGCTTGGATTCACAATCGGATGATGTGATGGTGTTTCATGCGGGGACGACATTTCAAAACGCGCAAACTGTGACATCGGGCGGACGGGTCTTGGCGGTATCTGCGACTGGTGATACGCTCAAATCGGCATTAGATAAGTCGTATGCACACATCGAACACATTCATTTTGACGGGATGCACTATCGCAAAGACATTGGGCGCACCGCAGGAGGGCTATCATGACGAACAATACATACGCATCGGCGGGGGTGGATATTGAAGCGGGGCAAAAAGCCGTTGACCTGATGAAAGAGGCGATTCGCGCCACTTATACGCCAGAAGTGTTATCCGACACGGGTAATTTTGGTGGGTTATTCGCGGTCAATGCGCTGAAAAATTTGGTTTCGCCCATTTTGGTCGCCTCAACCGATGGTGTTGGCACAAAAACGATGGTCGCCTCTAAGCTGAATCGGTGGGATACAATTGGGCAAGATTTGGTCAATCATTGTGTGAATGATATTTTGGTGCAAGGCGCAACCCCATTATTCTTTTTGGATTATATCGCCTCATCGAAATTGCATCCTGAACAAATTGCGACTGTGGTGAGCGGATGCGCCAAAGCCTGCCGCGAGGTGGGATGTGCATTACTGGGTGGCGAAACAGCAGAAATGCCCGGTGTGTATCATGCCAATGAATTGGATTTGGCGGGGACGATTGTCGGGGTGGTGGATAAACCGCGTTTGATTGATGGCTCGCGGATTCAAGCGGGGGATGTGGTGCTGGGATTGGCTTCTACAGGATTGCACACCAATGGTTATTCATTGGCGCGGAAAATTTTAGCCGATTTGGATTGGACGATACCCCAAACCGAATTGAACGGGCAAACGATTGGTGAGGCATTACTGGCGGTGCATCGTCCATATTTGCGCGAAATTCAAACCTTATGGGATGGTGGGGTGGATGTGCGCGGATTGGCACATATCACAGGCGGGGGGATTGTGGATAATTTTCCGCGTATTTTTCCGCAAAGCATATCTGCACAAATTCAACGCGGGACATGGCGCGAATTACCCATTTTCACCCTGATTCAACGGGTTGGTAACATCGCCGATGATGAAATGTTCCATGTGTTTAATATGGGCTTAGGCATGTTGGTGGTTATCCCATCTGACCAAGAGGCGCACGCCAAACAAATCCTGCCTGAATTAACCCGTGTTGGTGAAATGGTCGCAGGAAATGGCGAGGTTATTATCCGATGAAAAAATTAGTCGTGATGATTTCTGGGAGCGGGTCAAATTTGCAGGCGATTATGGATGCGATAGGTCAAGGGTATCTGAAAGCCGAAATTGTGCTGGTCGTCAGTAATCGTAAAGATGCCTATGGACTGACACGCGCCCAAAATGCGGGGATTCCGACCCTGTATTTTCCGCTTAAACCCTATAACGATGCAGGTAAATCACGGGCAGATTATGATGCCGATTTAGCCGAAAAAATTAAACCCTACGCGCCAGATTTAATCGTTTTGGCGGGGTGGATGCACATTTTATCACCTGCCTTTTTAGACCAATTCCCCAAACAGGTGATTAACCTGCATCCCGCGTTGCCGAATTATTTCACAGGTACAAATGCAATTGAACGCGCCTTCAATGCGTATCAACTGGGGATGATTGATGAAACAGGGTGCATGGTGCATTATGTCATTCCACAAGTGGATATGGGGGAGGTCATCGGCACGGTGGTTGTGCCGATATATCCCGATGACGAACTCCCCGTCTTAGAAGCACGGATGCACGAAGCCGAACATAAATTATTGGTGATGTGCATCATTAACGTGTTGTATGGGCGTAAGCATTGATTTGCGTTTGTAATTGCTGTGCCTCTTGCGCGGGATTTTGGGCGAAGATGATGC
>JALONZ010000041.1 GCA_025454675.1 Anaerolineae bacterium
GATATAGGTAAAATTGCCCGGTGCTTGGTCTGGAAAAATTTCGCGCAGATTTTTTTCATAGCGGTCAGGTAATGACCGATTGGGGAACAGATAATAATAGTCCTGATACCGTTTTTCGCCTGCAAGGGCGCGTTTTGCCCATTCATGCTCATCTGAGGTGTGATTGAACACAAAATCCATCACCAAACTGATGCCGTTTTTTCGCATTTCGTTGGCTAAAATTTCGAGGTCGTGCATCGTACCCAATTTCGGGTTCACTTCTCTAAAATTGCTGACAGCGTACCCCCCATCATTATTTTTTTCGGGGACAGCATACAGGGGCATGAGGTGAATATAAGTTAAACCCAATTCTTTGAAATAAGGAATTTTTTTATGGAGTTTGGCTAAATCACCGGCGAATAAATCCACATAACACACCCCACCAACCCTATCGGGGGCATTAAACCAGTTGGGATTGGCTTCGCGCAGGCTATCCAATTGGTGTAGGGCTTTACTCCGCTTTAGGAATTTATGCGCGGTGGTCAATAAAATTTGTTCCAGATGATAAAAAAAGTCGTACCGCCCACTATATACTTTATATAAGTTTTCAAATGCCAATGGAAAATAACGGCGGGCGCGGTCTAAAAATTGGGGATATAAGTTACTATCTGCAAATAAAGGGGTAATGCGGGGTAATAATCGTTCTAGTGCGATTTGTGCTTCTTCTTGGAGCCAATTGGTGGACATAAGCTATCCCTATCATCATTATTTAATTGGTAGCGTTTCCAGAATATTATAGAAGATAAATCGTTTCACTTCAAATATAAAAACATTTCGGTGCGCCGAAACACTTCGATATAACCCATTTGTTGATACACATTCCAAATATGGTCATGAATAGCGACATTTTCGATTTTTGTGTCTTGTTTGGGGTATTCCTTATGGACATGATATAACAACGCCTTCGCCAACCAATCATCATTGTAATTCAGCACAAAATGAGTGAGTTGGAAGGGGCTACGTTGAAAGATAATCCAACCCCATTCGCCCGTATCGCTGACCAATTTTAACCCACGCAAATGATCCACATTCATCAGAGATTTTGTTTCTTCTATCCATGATGGGTTATCCTGACGACTGGCGAGCAAGGCATGAATTTCGGATTCATTCAGAGTGATGGGTGCGAGTGAATCATAGGTCATATTGGGGGTGGGTAGGCTGGGTGGCTTGCGGATAACCAACAATTCGCGCGTAGAGACGAATCCCAATTTTTCAAATAACCGCCGAGCAGGTTCGTTGCCAACAATCACCTCCAGTTGGATGAGTCGTGCTTGTTGGTCTTTGGCGAATTGAATGAGATGCTCCATGATGGCTTGCCCTGCCCGATGTTTGCGTCTATCGGGGATGACCCCCAAACGGGTAATCCAACCACGCCCCTCGCGCATCCCCAACATGCCAATGCCACAAGGTAAACCGTCATCGGTGAGCGCCACTACCGACCCGTCTAAAGAAATATCGTATGCCTCCACATATTCTTGCATCCGCTTGGCGTTCATCGGCATGGGGACGATGTAATCTACCCGTGCCTGATTATAAATATCTGCCAATTGTGCATAGGTATAGGCAGAGGTTGGGATGAGTTGATTGCCCGCACGGGTAAATTCAATGTGTGCAGGTATGCTTTGATTAGTCAACGTTATTCCTCAATTACTTTAATATCGCTTGAAATTCATTATGTTGATGGTTTATTCTACACCACATTATGAAATTGTTTTTGCGATGAATCCTTCAATTTGCCCCACAAAAGCGCGAGTATCCAATGGTTTGGTGATGACCCCATGACAGCCATAAGCTGTTGCCATCGCTTGGGCAGTATCGGGTGGGAAGGCAGTGAAAGCGATGATGGGGACATTGGCGAGTTCGGGTTGTTGTTTGATGAGCGAAATGACGGTTTGACCATCAATATCGGGCAAGCCCAAATCAATCAAAATCAAATCGGGATGTTCTTCAAAGACGGTGGTCAAACCTGTTTCACCATCTTCTGCCACAACGACTTTATGCGAAGCCGCCCGGAGCAATTTTGCCACCATGCGACTGTTATCGGGGTTATCTTCTATCACGACAATAAAACTCATAAGCCACTCAATTCATGCTTAATTAATTCGAGCAATTTTTTACGGTCTAATGATGCTTTTTCGAGCAACACCTTAATATGACTATTCAGGCGCAGGCTTTCGGCTTCGGTCAATGATTTTGCCGAGACGACCACGACCGGAATATCGCGCAGATTTGGATCATCTTTAAGTGTATCCAAAATGGCGAATCCGTCCAAATCGGGCAACATCAGGTCTAGGATGATTAAATCGGGATGATAGGTATAAATGGCTTTCAGACCATCCCGACCTGTGCTGGCTTCGACAATATAATAATCGTCATTGACTGTTGTCAACATGCGCTTGGCAAGGCGCAAATCCACGGGGTTATCTTCGATGATGACAATCGTACTCTGATTTTGCTTGGGCGTTGTGGTGTCGGATTTTTCTTCCGAATTCGACTTGGATGGTGTGCTAAGATTCCCCACAGGCGTATGCCCCAACACATTCACCACATGGTCTACTAACTGGCGTGTTTCAAATCCGCCTTTTGTCCAAACCGAATCGGAATAATCATCCAGCGTTTTGCGGTCTTGGTCGGTTAGGTTTTTAGCCGAAATGACCACAACGGGGATATTTGCCGTAGCAGGGTCTTTTTTGAGGCGTTCTAATAGCGTAAATCCGTCCATTTCGGGCATGGTCAGGTCACACACCACCAAATCGGGTTTGCGGTCGGCGATGACTTTTAACCCCTCGGCACCATCGGGGGCTTCATAGACCCGATAATTTTTATAACTTTGGAGCAAACGCCGAATCAATCGGCGGTCATTGGGATTATCATCTATAATCACAACCGTTGTCACTTGTTCATCCAAATTTTGTAAGGCTGTGCCAAGTCCCTCTTCTTTGGGGCTATGGGTTTGGTCGGTGGGGTCTATTTGCAAATCGAGGATGTAACGGTCATATTGGTCGCCCAAAATATGACTTTCGGCGGGCATGGTATGACCCGAACAATTGATGACAATCGTCTCACCTGCTTTGATAACCCCCTCGGTGAACATTTTATCCAGTCCCGCAAAGGCGACGGCTGTGGCGGGTTCAACCGAAATGCCCGCGCGTGATGCCAGATGGCGCATCGCCTTAAAGGTATCACCATCTTCAACCGATAGCATCGTCCCGCCATTGCTTTTCGTCGCTGTATATAACAGATGATAAGCATGACCGGGGTCGCCTGTAGCGAGGACATGAATCAGCGTTTTGGGGATGACGGCTTCGGCTTTGGGCAAATCGGCATGAAACGCATTGACCATCGGCGCACAGCCAGCGGCTTGAATGATGCCGAGTTTTGGCATTTTATCAATCAGCCCCATATCCAATAATTCTTGAAATCCCTTCCAAACACCAATGGGTCCGATGCCACCGCTCACCGCCTGAATATACCAATCGGGCGCAAGCCACTTTTTGCTCCCATCGGGGTGGCGTTCTAATGCCAATTGTTCTGCAATCTCATAACCGAGTGTTTTCATACTCTCTTTGCTGGGAATGGTGCGTGCGCCTTTATCCATGATGATGCCTTTGCGGTCTGCAAATTGGGCGGCGACCTTTTTGGTCTCATCATATGTGCCAGAAACTTTGACCACCTCCGCGCCATATAACGCGGCTTCGCGCATTTTTTCATTCGGCACAAGGCTGGTGAGAAATAACCACAATTTGATGCCTGCCCGCGCACAATATGCCGCATATGCCACCGCCGCATTGCCTGTGGATGCCAACACACATTCTTTAACCCCTTGTTGGTGCATGGCTGTCACCGACATGGCGGCTTGACGGTCTTTGAACGAATTGGTGGGCTGGTGGCGTTCATCTTTGATATAAATGCCTTCATGATTATAAATGCGTTCATATTGATATAACCTCACCAATGGCGTATAGCCCTCGCCTAATGAAATTTCGGGGTTGGGTGTACTGATGGGCAATAGTGCGCCATAGCGCCATAAGGAGCGCACGCCAGTGATGCCAGTCGTCCACAGGGGTTTGATGGCATCATAATCATAACGGGCATCTAACCAACCTGATTTGCATTTTTCACAGGTTGTCAGGGTCATATCGGGTGGCATTTCGTGACCACACTCTAAACAGACAACTTTTGTGAATTGGGGATTATTCATGTCGTGCCTCTATTTCTGATGATAAGGGCGCATTATTCCATGCGCCCTGTTTGCTGTGAGATGATAGTGGTGGTGGTTATGATTTCTTCACATTTGCATCGATAACCTCGCCTTGATAAACTGGCAATGTAAACCAGAATGTAGACCCTTTGCCCAGTTCACTTTCGACGAAAATTTCGCCATTGTGCATCTCAACCAATTGCTTGGTGATGGTCAGCCCCAATCCTGTTCCACCTGCACGGCGGGTAGATGAGCCGTCTACTTGGCTAAAGCGTTCAAACACAACGCCCAATTTTTCGGCAGAGATGCCTACACCCGTGTCTTTGACCATGACCACAACGGTATTGTCATCTTGTTTATTCAGGTGAATGCGAACACTGCCCGATTCTGTGAATTTGACCGCATTACTGACCAAGTTCCAAATGATTTGACGCAGACGAATTTGGTCGCCCAAAACAGTGGGAATAGCAGTTTCTTCCACCATTTCAAGTACCACGGATTTATTTTTTACCAACACTTGTGCCGTTTGGACAATTTCTTTGACAGATGTGACCAAATCAATGGGTTTGCGGTCTAGGCGCATTTCGCCCGCCTCAATTTTGGCAAGGTCTAAAATTTCATTGATGAGCGAGAGTAAATGCTTGCCACTGTTGTGAATGGCTTCCACATCTTCTTCGGCATCGGGTGTTAATTCGCCGTCCACACCATCCAATAGCACTTCGGAATAACCGATGATGGAATTGAGCGGTGTTCGCAGTTCATGACTCATATTTGCCAAGAATTGTGATTTGAGGCGGTCAACATCACGCAATTTATCGGCAATTTCGCGCTCACGGCGGGCTTGCTCATCCAGTGTTTCAAAGAATTGCGCGTTTTGAATGGCAATCGCAATTTGGTCGGCGAGGATGGACTTGATTTTGACATCTTCATCGGTAAAGCGTCCCACTTCGGCGGCTTGTAAGTCAAACACCCCTAGCACCCGATTGCCGATGACGAATGGCACGGCGATTTCGGCGCGGGTATCGGGGAGAAGCGGATTGGGCAAAAAGTTTTCTTCGGCTTGCACATCATTCACGATGACCGCTTTACCCGTTTTATAGGCTTGCACCACCAATGAATGCTCACGCGAGAGGCGAATTTGGTGTCTGCTGGCTTTCATCAGTTTCCCAACTTCACCAGCACCTGCCGCCACGACTAACGCATCTTCATTCTCATTGAGCAGGTAAATATGGGCGTGATATAACCCAAATTCGTCTTTGGTCAGGTTAGCCACTTGTTCCAGCAATTCATCCAGCACCAATAGGTTGGTGGTGGCGGTACTCACACGAGCCACCGATTCTAAGTTTTTGGCGCGGAGTGCATTTTCTTGACGGGCTACCCCTTCTGCCAGATATGCTTGGCGAGTTGCCACAACACTTGATAGGATGGGTAGCAAATCATTGAGTATCTCTTTGAATTCACTGTCAAATTGTTGTGGTTGTGTCCATGTGAACGTGACGGTTGCCAATAAATCACCACCAACGCGCAATGGTAAAGTAACAATTGCTTGTGCGTTGCCAAGTATTTGGCGTTGTAAGTTGGCTTTATCGGCATCAAACCCCTTAATATGGTCAAGGTCATCGTGATTTTCAATCCAGATGATTTCGGTTGGGTTGTTGACCACGTATTCTGTCAATGGATATTGAGATGCAGGATAATGCACTGCCTCCCTTGGTAACGTTTCGATAGGTATGGCATGATTACCAGCAATGATGGCAACCATTTCCCCATGTACCATATTCGGGTCATGGTCATAGTAGGTGATAACCGAATTTTCGACATTGTATTGCTCAATAATATCTATCAGCGAAGCTAAAATGGCGGTTTCATTTTGCGCCACAGATAAGCGTGCATTGGTATTCGCCAAAAGTTCAGCACGTTGACGATTCTTCTCAATATTCAAATAAGCACGCCGACTTGCCACAACTGCCGATATGACGGGCAATAATGCCACAAGTATTTGCTTGGTTTCATCACGGAATTGATGAGGCGAATCCCATGTAAATGTGAGGATACCCAATAATTGACCGCCCGATTGTAGCGCCAAAGAAGCCATAGATTGAATATTCAATGTTTGCATCAAATAGCGTGATGGTTCATTTAAGCGGTCATCTTCTGGATTCTCTATAAAGACGATACCTTCTGGGTTTTGAACGATTATGCTTGTAATGGGATACTCAACTTCTGTGAAACGTGTTTGTGGCAATGTTTCTATTGGCACAACTTGTTTATTCATTCGCAAACTGACTGTTTCGGTGATGAGAATGCCATTTTCATTATTACAATAACTCAGACTTTCAAATCCATCCCCATAATCTGCCACCACACGACTCACCGCTTCCAAAATATCATATTCAGTTTCGGCTAATGATAGGCGTGCATTGGTATTCGCCAAAATTTCGGCACGACGACGGTTTTGGTCTAGTTCTGCCGCAACGCGCTTGGCTTCGGTCACATCGCGGGCGATGAAATAAATAGTCGCGTTTTCAACATCTGGGGTAGATTGCCACGATAACCAGCGATAATCACCATCTTTAGTGCGATACCGATTTTCAAAGGCGATAGTTTTATATCCTTTGGCGAGTTGGTCATTGGCTTCGTGATTGGTACGTTCAATATCATCTGGGTGGACAAATTCGGCATATGGCACTGCCAGCAATTCTTCGAGGCTGAATCCGAGTGTATTTGACCACGATGGATTGAGTTGTTTGAAGTAGCCATCAAAGCCCGCCGAACCGATTAAGTCCAGCGCACTATTGAAGAGGCGGTCATTCTCGGCTTTAGCACGTTCAACTTCATCAAAGGCACGGGCATTTTCGACTGCGACCGCAATTTGGGCGGCGAGTGTTGATTTGACCTGAATATCTTCTTCAGTAAAGTAACCCACCACATCCGACTGCAAGTCCATCACGCCAATGATTTGATTACCCACCACCATCGGAATCGCCATTTCTGAACGGGTATTAGGTAACAATGGATTTGGCAAAAAGCTGGGTTCTAAGGTTACATCGCGGATGATATAACTTCTGCTGTTCCGTACCGCACTAGCGACCAAACTTTGTTCCCGCGAGACAGGGATGCTGTGTTTATTGGCGACCATTGTTCGCCCTGCTTCACCAGCACCACCTGCTAAAATCAGATTTTCGCCTGCTTCATCTACTAAGTAAATGTGAGCGTGGTATAGGTTAAACCGCGATTTTGCCAAATTAGATACATTGAACAATAATTCGGCGATGTTCAAGTTGGTTGCCGCTTCCGCGCTCACTTCTGCAACGGTTTGCAATTCCAACGCGCGTTTTTCAATTTCTAGCTCTTGATTTTTACGATCCGTAATATCATAGCGAATGGCGATATATTGGACAGGTTTGCCTTCATTATTGAGGACGGGGACAATGGTGGTATCTACCCAATAAATTGACCCGTCTTTTGCTTTATTACAAAATTCGCCACGCCACACATTCCCATTAGCAATCGTCACCCACACATTACGAATATATTCTGATGGATGGTAGCCAGAATTGATGAGGCGGTGGTCTTGCCCAATCAATTCTTCACGGCTATATTTTGAAATTTGGCAAAACTTATCATTAGCATAAGTTATTTTACCTTTTTGGTCAGTGAAGGCAACAATGGCGGCTTCATCCATCGCAAATTGATAATTCTCCACCTTTTTCAGGGCTTCCCGAATTTGTTCATCTGCCTCTTTTTTCTCTGTAATGTCGCGTGCAATAAAGTAAATTGTGCCTGTGGCAACATCAGGCGTAGATTGCCACGATAACCAGCGATACGCCCCGTCTTTGGTACGATAGCGATTTTCAAATGAAATCGTTTTATACCCGCGTGCTAGTTGGTCATTGGCTTCGTCATTGGTGCGTTCAACATCATCAGGATGGACGAATTCCACATACGGCACAGCCATCAATTCTTCGATGCTGAATCCGAGTGTGGTTGCCCATGATGGATTGAGTTGTTTGAAGTAACCATCAAAGCCAGCCGACCCGATTAAATCCAGCGCACTATTGAATAGGCGGTCATTTTCGGCTTTAGCGCGGGCAATTTCATCGAAGGCATGGGCGTTTTCGACGGCAACGGCTAATTGCGAGGCGAGTGTGGTTTTTATACGCACATCCTCATCGCTAAAGCGATTTACTCTGTTTGATTGCACATCCAATACCCCAACGAGTTTTTCACCAACAACCATTGGAATCGCCATTTCCGATTGTGTTTCGGGGAGTAAGGGATTGGGCAAAAAGTCGGGGTTGGTTGTGACATCATTCACAATAACACCCTTCATCGTGCGGGCGGCGTTTGCCACCAAGCTATGCGGATGATTGAACGGAATTGAACGTCCTTCCGATACCATGATTTTGCCTGCATCACCAGCACCACCTGCCAACACCAAGTTTTCACTTGCATCATCCAACAAGTAAACATGGGCATGATACAGATTGAAGCGTTGTTTGGTGAGATTAGAGACCTTAAACAGCAATTCAGTGATATTCAGGTTTCTAGAGGCTTCTGCGCCCACCTCTGCCACTGTTTGGAGTTCAACCGCACGGCGTTGTGTATCTTGGTATAGCGACACATTCTCAAATGTCACAGCGAGTTGGTCTGCCATTGTTTGAAAGAGTTGAATATTTTCATCGCTGAAGGTGTTGGGAACATTATGTTGAATATCCAACACACCAATGATTTTATTTTGGGCGCGGAGTGGAATTGCCACTTCGGAGCGCGTTTCGGGCAACAACTCATTAGGCAAGAAATTGGGGTCTTTGGATGTGTCTTGCACGATGACCGGTTTTTGTGTTTCGATAGCACTAGAAACAAGTGAGCGTTTATTTAGCGCCAAACGGTGATTCCGTCCGAGTAGCTTGCGCCCCACATAACCTGTCCCATCACGCAGTTCTGCCCATTCGCCAGATGCGTCAATGATATACACTTGTGTGTAATAAAAGTCGAAACGGTCGCGGATGAGGTTCACGGTCAAACTGAGCAAATCATCAATGTCGCGGATTTGGTTGGCGGCGGCGGCAATTTCGGCGGATATTTGCAAATCTTGGGTGCGTTGTTCCACCCGACTTTCAAGCGATTCAAAAGATGCTTTGATCTGATTTCGCATCCCAATAAAGGATGTTCCTAGCACACCCAATTCATCATTTCGTTGTGCGATATAGGTTGGAACAATGACATTAAAATCCCCATTGGCTAACCCTTGTGCGATGTTGCTTAGGGTGTTCATCCAGCGTGCAATGGTTGTAGCAATGAAAAATACCACACCACCGCCGATAGACACGGCAATGGCAATGACGAGAATCCCAATTAAAATACCTTGTTGCACATCGGCATAAAAAGCACTTTCAAGCCCCCCATCCACAAAAATGAGATATTCAGGTGATTCTGAATCAGGAAGCAAGTTCACACGGCT
>JALONZ010000584.1 GCA_025454675.1 Anaerolineae bacterium
TGTTCGCCACATCGCCATTCGCCGTCCAATCTGCACGCCAACCCGTTGTCAGATTGAGCCAATAATCTGCGCCGACACTCATCAAATAGCGTGCTTGGGCGCGGTCATCGGGCAAATTGGGATTATCCACAATCAGACGGGCTTGGATGGTGGTAAATATCCCGCCAACCCGTTCAGGGTCTAATAAACTGCGTCCATCTGGATGCCAAAAATGGAAATTATACCCATCGGTCATCAAAACCGATACACCGCCATCCGCCTCATCACGCACATCCGCCTCAATATTTTCATCCCCCGCAAAATCCTCGACATACGCCGCACCCTGCACCGATTCGTGTTCCTGAATCAGATACCACTGTCCATCATTTTTATCCAACATATAGGCGCGAATATTCCGAATTTGCACACGGGTATTGGTGCTTGGGCTACCCGCGCTATCCTCATATACCTGCCCCCAAAAGATGAACGCCGTGAAATTCATCGTTTTCATATCTGTACCCCAGCCGATACGCGGTTTTGCTTGCCAATCGAATGATTCTGGCACACCATGCGGAAGCCCTTCATGCGCCAAAACCCTATCCCCCGCGATTAATCCAATCGAATTGAGGGTATCGGTTGGCATGGGGCATAAGCCGTTGATGGTATTGGTATAATCATCCCCCGAAATTGTCATTAGCAGAGCAAACATCCCTAAAATAAACGTAAAAATCATCATCTAATCGCTCCTATTTTTTCATCAATCCAGATTATAATGGACAGTGATAAAATCACAAACTAGAGAGGACTTATTATTTTATGTCGCACGATTTAGACACCAAAACCGCCCATAATATTCACCTCGCCCAACACATAGACGGCATCCCCCCCGAAAGACGGCGTTTGCCTTTCCGCAACATGCGCCATTTATTATCACTCCACGCCAAGACTGCGCCCGATAAGCCGTATCTGATTCATCTGGATAAAGATGGCAACCGCGAGATGCTCACCTATGCCGAATTTAATGCGCGGGTGCATCAAACCGCCAATTTTTTATATGATGATTGCGGTGTACGACGTGGTGATAGGGTGGCGACCATCGCCTATAATCACAGCGAGACGGTGATTATCTACATGGCGTGTTGGATACTCGGCGCGGCGGTTGCCCCGCAAAATGTCACCGAAGATGACCGCCGTATCGCATTCATTTTGCGGAATAGCGAGGCGGTCATTTGCCTTGTGCGTCATGATTATTTAGACCGCGCCGAAAAAATCATTTATGGCGACCTCATTGAAGAACTGGGTGCGCCCAATATCCGCGAAATTATCACTTTTGGCGGGCAAGCCACCGAAAAATATAAACATTTCAACACGCTGGTGCAAAACCTACCCACTACCTTTTTAGGCGATGGTGCGCCCGTCAAATCGAATGATGATACGCTCAAAAAAGCCGATGATGTGGTGGCACAATTGGATGATGAAGCCTTATTGGTGTATACCAGTGGCACAACAGGCGCACCAAAAGGTGTGGTACTCACGCAATATCATTTGTTGGTGGATGCGTATGGCATTTCGCACGCGCAACACATCACCGGTAGCCAACGGACGATGTGCGTGTTGCCGATTCATCATGTGAATGGCATCGTGATGACGCTCATCACCCCATTATTAGTCGGCGGGTCTACCGTCCTTACACGCGGATTTTCTGCACACAATTTTTGGCGCACGATTATCGAGGAGAAGGTGAATATCGTCTCGGTTGTGCCGACATTACTCCAATTTTTACTCGAACATTCCCGCCAACAACAAAAAGAGGGTCACGGCTTACTCGGTGAAAATATCAATCGGCGCGGATTGACGCATTTCCGTCATTTTGTGTGTGGCGCAGGCACATTGGCATTGGCATTGGTGCGCGATTTTGAGGATACCTTTGGCTTCCCCATTTTACACGGCTATGGCTTGAGCGAAACGACTTGTTATAGCTGTCATCTGCCCCTCGATTTGACATGGGAAGAACGCCAGTCGTGGTTATTGGATTATGGGTATCCGAGCATCGGCGTGGCGATTATCACCAACGAAATGGCAATTTTCAGCGCAGATGGGTCTGGTCAGCAATTGGGCGCAGGTGAACGCGGTGAAATTTGTATTCGTGGGCATAATGTGATGAAAAATTATTTCAAGCGCCCCGATGCCAACGCGGAAACCTTCAAATTTGGTTGGTTCAGAAGTGGGGATGAAGGGTTTTATCGGGAAGATGAGCGCGGACGCAAATTTTTCTTCATCACAGGGCGCATCAAAGAATTGATTAATCGCGGTGGGGTCAAATTTAGCCCATTCGATATTGAAGAAATTCTGCTGGAAGTGAAAGGTGTGAAGGTCGGTTTGGCGGTGGCGTTCAAAAATGATTATTATGGCGAAGAAGTGGGCGCATATATCGTGTTACAAGACGGCGCAACGGTCACAGCGGATGAGATTATCGCGCATTGCCGCAATCGGATGGGGTTTGAAAAATCGCCCAAAGTGGTGATATTCGGCACAGAAATCCCCGTTTCGCGGAGTGGGAACATACGCAGTTCAAGAAATAGATTGCGTGGCGGGTAGATAATGCCCGCCATTTTTTTCACAGTTCATAATCGCGGGCGCAACGGAAACCACCATCATTATATTGGTTATTTGGGTTGCGTCCATCACGATATGAGGTATACATTTTATCCTGCCCATCGTACCACGATCCACCCCGCAATACTCTATTTGTTGTGTTATAGTTATCGTCCTCATCATATATATCGTAAGGATATGGATAGTATAAGCTACTCACCCATTCCCAAACATTCCCACTTAAATCAAATGCGCCAACCCAAGATGCACCATTTATACGAATGCCGATTATAGATGTTTGTCTATCTGTGGTACTGCTATAAGCCACATTGTTTTCAGAGAAATCGTTGCCCCATGGATAAATTAAATTACTCGGTCCGCGGCTTGCATATTCCCATTCACGTTCAGTAGGTAATCTCATACCACGCAATTCACAAA
>JALONZ010000585.1 GCA_025454675.1 Anaerolineae bacterium
GCCGTCATCAGCGTCTCCGATGGTGTTTGGTGTGCGCTTAGGGGATGTGATGAAAAATAATCGTTTTAATGCTGATTATTTTCACCCAGAACGAACTACAATTCTTCAAGCGATTTATCAGCAATATCAGGACAATAGTAAGTCGCTTGGCGATATTGTGAAATTTATGCGAGATATCGTTACAGTTAGTGAAAACGACAATTATATGGGTTTGGCAAGTGTTCAAAGTCATACAGGCGAGCGCATCACGGTTGATGAAATGGCGGATGGGCAAGCCTTTCAATTTCAGGCAGGCGATGTTTTATATGGCAGATTACGCCCGTATTTGAATAAAGTTTATCATGCCGAAGGTGAAGGACTTTGCTCTACAGAGTTTCATGTTATGCGTGTTCTTGATGAAAATATCATCATGAGTGCATATCTAGCGACACTATTACGCACAAAAGTGATTTTGAATCAGACAAAACACATGATGTCGGGTAATACACATCCTAGATTAACGAATGATGATGTCATTAATTTGCTTATTCCGATTCCTCCAACGGACACCCAACAACGCATCGTGGACGAGTTGTATCGGCGTAGAGACCGCGCCCGTCAGTTACGACAAGAAGCCGATATGGAATGGGCGCAAGCACAACACCGCTTTGAGCAAGCCCTCATCGGATAATCATCAAAACCCCTCTGCGCCAACACGAGGGGTTTCTGCTATAATAACCCGTATATGAATCCGAAAAAATAATCTGGTTATGAGAAAGTTGGCGTTTGTAAAACGATGAATCAGGCACATATTCGCAATTTTTGCATTATCGCCCATGTTGACCATGGCAAAAGCACCCTCGCTGATAGGCTGTTGCAACTCACGCAGACGGTGCAAGAGCGCGATATGCAGGCGCAATTACTCGATAGTATGGAATTGGAACGGGAACGCGGGGTGACGATTAAAGCCTCTGCGGTGCGGATGCGTTATACCTATAAGGGTGAGGAATACATCATCAACCTGATTGATACCCCGGGTCACGTAGACTTCACCTATGAAGTGAGTCGGGCGCTCCAAGCGTGCGAGGGCGCGATTTTGGTGGTGGATGCCAGTCAGGGGATTGAGGCGCAAACCCTCACCAATGTGTATTTGGCGCTTGACCAAAATTTGGAAATTATCCCCGTCATCAACAAGATAGATTTACCATCTGCCCGCCCAGATGAAATTTCGCAAGAGGTGGAAGATTTATTGGGTCTGCCCGCCGAAGATATGCTCCGTATTTCGGCAAAAAATGGCATTGGCGTGGAAGATGTGTTGCAGACCGTCATTGACAAAGTGCCACATCCCAAAGGCGACCCCGAAAGACCCCTGCGTGCATTGGTATTCGATAGCCACTACGATGCGTATAAGGGCGTGATTGCTTATGTGCGCGTGGTGGATGGTGGCGTGAAAAAAGGCGATATGCTCAAAATGATGGCGAATGGCACCAAGTTTGAGCCTGTCGAAATTGGCATCTTCCAACCGTCCATGAGTCCAATCGGCTCGTTGAATGCAGGCGAAACAGGTTATATTGCCACAGGGTTAAAAACCGTGCGCGAATGTCGGGTTGGGGATACCATCACCTTGTTTAATACCGCCGCCGAAGCACCCCTACCGGGTTATCAACAAGTGAAGCCGATGGTATTCGCGGGGATTTATCCAACCGATAACGATGCCTATGGTGAATTGAAAGATGCGCTGGAAAAATTACAATTGAACGATGCGTCGTTGGTGTATGAACCAGAGAGTTCACAGGCGTTGAATTTTGGCTTCCGTGTCGGCTTTTTGGGATTGTTCCACATGGAAATCATCCAAGAACGCTTGGAACGCGAATATGACCTCGATATTTTGGTGACTGCGCCCAGTGTGGAGTATGAAGTGGTCAAACGCACAGGCGAACTCATCCGCATTGATAGCCCCGCCGAATTGCCCGATGAAAACACCATCGAAGAAATCCGCGAGCCGTGGATGGACATCCAAATTTATACCCCACAAGATTATATCGGTATGATTATGGATTTGACCCTCAAAAAGCGCGGGATTTATGTCACATCTGAATATTTAGATGCGACACGGGTGATTTTGCATTTCCAAATGCCACTATCGGAACTCATCGTGGATTATTATGACAAACTGAAAAGTGCCTCACGCGGGTATGCCAGTTTGGATTATAGCTTCAAAGAATACCGTGCCGATAAATTGGTCAAAATGGATGTGCTGGTGAATGGTGAGCCATTAGACGCACTTTCGATTATCGTCCACAAAGACCATGCTTTCCAAAAAGGGCAACGGTTGGTGACCAAACTGAAAGAACTGATTCCACGCCAAATGTTCGTCATCCCGATTCAAGCCGCTGTTGGGAGCAAAATTATTTCGCGTGCCAATATCAGCGCGGTACGGAAAGATGTGTTGGCGAAATGCTACGGCGGTGATATTACCCGTAAAAAGAAATTGCTGGAAAAGCAAAAGAAGGGTAAAAAGCGCATGAAGATGGTCGGTGCGGT
>JALONZ010000586.1 GCA_025454675.1 Anaerolineae bacterium
CATCTTATGGTCAGGCATAAAAACCGCCCGTGCAGGTCTTTTGGATGGCTGGCGTGGCTTATTGGCACTCGATAATTGGCTAGATAGCGAAACAAAATCCTTTCGTTGGCGCAAAATCCATCCGCGCAAAATTTGGATGAACAGTCAATTTGCCAAACTCATCATCCCCTATGCGTGCATCGGCATATTGGCATTGGCATTCAGTCGCACCCAACCGATATTCAATTTCACCGCCACAGGCAAACCGAATGAAAATCTATATTTACGCATTTGGAGTTATGACCGCATCGGCTTCGGCGAGGGTTATGGTCGCAGTGGTCATACCATCACCAAAGGCGTGCGTCACGCCCGTTTTGACCTCTCGCTCACGGCAGGCGATTTATTCGGATGGGCAATCCAACGCCCGCGTGATGATAATAACCGCCTCATGACCGAAGGTTGGCAAATCGCCGATTTGGAACATGCGACCATCCAAAAACATCTGCAAGAAAATAGCAATTACTTCCCCGTCATCGGTTTAAGTTTTTTCATCCTACCCATCGGCTTATTCGTTGGGTTTCGGCTGTGGTGGATGCGCTTCTGGTTGCTCGGTGCATTATTTTGGTTGATAGAACCGCTCCGCACCAATGCCTCTTGGCTAGAAAAAGATGAAGCCACCCTCTGGGCGTGGTTGCTCATCGGGTTGGGCTTGTTAATCATCCCAATTTTGCTATTCATCCTCATCTATTCGCCCCAAATACGCCAAAAACGGGTGATTCGGTTTGAATGGTCATTATGGACATGGTTATTATTGGCAGTGTGTGTATCACTCATCAGTTGGCACATGGCGTATTGGGTGGGGTCGCAACGCTATAGCACCCGTTATTATTCAGAGGCACTCCCCGCGTTTGCATTGATTGGTGGGTTGGGCTTTTATGGCATCATTCATAGCCTGCGCCAATTATTCGCTTGGATATTTTATCAATATGCCGATACTGCCAAAACCATCGTCACCAGCGCGGGTTATGGGCTGATTGTGGTGCTGATGATGGTCAGCATGGTGTATTACAGCATCCCACGCATTAATGCCTTATATCGGTTTAATAATGTCAGCCCGTATATGGCAGAACAAATCCGCGCCCGCGCCACCGATGACCGCCCCATTTTAGTCATCGTCAATGGGCAACGTGGCGAAGTTAGTTGGCGGGCATTTGGGAGCATCATGGCGCTCACCAATCCCTATCTGGATAGCGAGATTGTCGCCGCATGGAATTATGAGCCGAGTAACGACTTTGTATATGAAAGCATCCGCGCCCGTTTTGGTGATAGTCGTCAAATCATCGAATTGAATGTGCAAGACATCAACGCATGGTTTCCCGATTGCGATTTTTATCAGAATCCCGCCTGTAATTTGAATCCGCCCCCAAAATAATGAGGTGACACGATGAGTATCCGTATTTTTATCAGTTATCGCAGAGACGACAGCGAAGGCGAAACCGGTCGGTTACATGACCACCTGTGTAATGGGCATTTTTCTGATGAAGACCTCTTTTTGGATGTGGAGGACATCGCCACGGGGGTTAATTTTAAGGATGCAGTGGAAAAAGCCATTGATGAGTGTTCGGTGATGTTGGTCATGATTGGCACAAATTGGGAATCATCAGTTGATGCGACTGGCAATCGCCGTTTGGATAATGTGGATGATATGGTGCGCCACGAAATCCGCATGGCAATCAGCAAGGGCAAGCGCATTTTCCCGATATTGGTCAAAGGTGCAAAAATGCCCAAAGCCGACAAATTGCCCGATGACATCCGCGACCTTGCCTTCCAAAATGCCATCGAAATCCGTCATGCCCATTTCAAAAATGATGTGGCGGGATTAGTGACGGTATTGCGCCAAGCCTTAACCGAAATGGAAGGTTATAGCAAAGAACCCGCTAATGCCGCCGTCATCCGCCAAAAAGAAAATGCCCTCAAAGAATTGCGCTTCAAGCTCATTGGTGCAACCGATTCGCCTTTATATGAATATCGCACCAAAAATAATTATTTGCCTGTGTTGGGTGATGGCAATCCTGATGCGAATATTATTTTTCTGGGCGAAGCATTGGGCAAAGCCGAAGCCGAACAAGGCAGACCGTTCATCGGACCCTCTGGTGATGTGTTGGCAACCATGCTCAATAGCATCAACCTGCGCCGTGAAGATGTGTATGTCACCAATACCATCCTAGACCGCCCAGTGGATAATAAGCCAACCGCACAAGATAGCGCCTATTATATGCCATTTGTGGATGAAATTTTGAACATCATCCAACCGCGTGTTCTCGTGCCATTAGGCGGGATTGCGATGGAATATGCGCTGAATAAATATAATCTGCCCGAAAAAGGGGGCAAAATCGGCAAATTACACGGCAGTTTATTACAAACTACCCTGCCCTATGGCAAAATTTTCATCATGCCCCTCTATCATCCTGCGGTGGTGCTGTATAACCCAACCCAACGCGCCACACTCGAAAAAGATTTTCAACGTCTGAAGGTGTTTAT
>JALONZ010000587.1 GCA_025454675.1 Anaerolineae bacterium
AGTTGGTACATTAGATGCACCTGCGTATTTGGGGCGGTTGCGCTTCCCCATTTATTATCGGGATGTGGTGGTGAATGTGGCGAATCGGTATGGATTTGACCCGTTATTGATGTTCGCGCTGATTCGTCATGAAAGTTTCTTCGAGACATCTGCCACCGCCGCGGCGGGTGAAAAAGGCTTGACGCAAGTCATCCCGCCGACAGGGGCGTATATCGCCGAGCAAATTGCGTGGCGTGATTATGAGCATAGTGATTTGTTCCGCCCGTATGCGGGGATTGAATTTGGCGCGTTTTATCTGGCGGAACAATTGAATTTGTTTGATGGGAATGTGTATGCGGCGCTTGGGGCATATAACGCGGGACCAGGGCGTGGATTAGCATGGTTAGAAGCATCTGGTGGCGACCCTGACCGCTTTATGGCGGCGATTACCATCAGTAGCACACGCACCTATATTCAACGGATTTACAATAATTATGCCATGTATCGGGCATTGTATGGGATGGGGTAGTGAATACAGCAATTTAAGGGCGCAACAATATTGCGCCCTTTATCTTGATTTTATTCGGATTCATCGTACACTGCCTTAGCTGGGTACACCCTCTAAGATGGAGCGTACTTTTGATACAAGGTCATGATGCAGAATGGGTTTGGGCAGATAATCGGTTGCGCCCGCTTCCATACCACGCATGACACTTTCGGCATCACCCCGTGCAGATAAGATGAGGACAGGTGTTGCTGTGGTTAAGTCACGATGGCGAATGACACGGCATAATTCAATACCGTCCATACCGGGCATCATGACATCCAGAATAATCATATCTGGTGTATTTTGTTCTAAAACTGCCAATGCGGTGGTGGCATCTTTGGCTTTTAAGACGCTAAAACCGCCTCTTTCGAGCATGATGCCAATTAAGGTTAGTGCGCCGATTTCGTCATCCACGACAAGAATATTACGCTTCATAAAAATTCCTCCCGAAACACGGGCGTGTATGATAATTATTTTGAGTGCTTTTAATAGTGTACCACTTTTTTTAACCATCTCGCAACGGGATTACAATTAATTTTAGGGGCAATCTGCATTTTCTAGCGGTTTACAAACCATTCACTCAGTTTGGGATAGGTATTTGGGGCAAATTGCGCTATCCTAATGGCAAAATTGACTCACCAGACTAATGGAGAAGATAATATGCGTTTTGGTTTACAACGCCGTTTTATCATGATTTTACTTTGTATGATGCTTCTAAGTGTTTATGGGGCAGTATCTGCACAAGAAGCCACCCCCGATGTGACCCCAGAACCGACCCCTGAACTTGCCCCACTGGAATTTACCGTGCCTGACGGGATAGATTTAACCCAAGTGGTTGCTACGGTTGGTGATGAGACCATCACATTAGGCGATTATGTCACACGGATGCGTTACGAATGGGTGCGTTATTACCGTGCCTTTGATGGCTTGGTTGCATCACAAGGTCCCAGCGTATTCGATTTGCAGAACCCAGAAAATCAATATTCAATGGCAATTGTGAATGTGGTGAATTTATTGGCAGACGAAAATCAATTCCCATCGGAAATTTATGATGTGATGGTGTTGGAATCGTTGTATCGCCAAGAAGCCACTGCCCGCAACATCGAAATTACCCAATGCGAAATTGATAGCAATTGGGCGGGTATTTTGCAAATTCAGGTGACTGAAGAATGTGTTTTCCCCGAAGATTTTGCGACACAAAAAGCCGATTACATCGCTTTTGTGATTCGTAACTCTGGTATTGATGAAGCCACACTGGAAAATATTGTGGTGGGACGGGTGGCATATGCCAAAGTGCAAGAGGCACTCGCTAATGAATTCACAGTAGAAGACCAACCCGCCGTGCGGAGTCGTCATATTCGCATTCGTGAATTGGCAGATGCAGAGGTGGCACTCGCACGGATTCAAAATGGCGAAGATTTTATGACCGTCATGGCAGAAACCACGATTGATAGCAACGCGGTTGGCAATGGTGGCAATTTGGGCTTATTGCGCCCTGGTCAAACGGTACCCGAATTTGATGCCGCCATTTTTAATAACCCAGTTGGCATTGTTCAACAACCCGTTCAAACCCAATTCGGGTTTCATGTGATTCGGGTGGATGAAATTGGCGAAGTATCGGAACAAGTGCAATTGCGCCAAATTTTGCTCGCCAGTGAGAATGAAGCGAATGTTGCCTTACGTTTGCTGAATGAGGGCAATGATTTTGCTGAATTGGTGGAACGATTCTCATTGGATGCGGGTTCAAAACGCAATGGCGGTTTGGTGAATCCGATTGACCGTACTGTGGTAACGGGTCAATATGGTGAGGCGGTTGCCGAAGCCGTTTTTGGTGCGACCGATGGACAATTGCTGGGTCCATTCGAGACGGCACGCGGTTGGTATGTGTTCAAACTGGAATCGAAGGTAGAAACAGCCACCCAAGTTCGCGCCAGCCATATTTTAGTCGAAACCCAAGCCGAAGCCCAAGCCGTTTTGGAACGGGTGAATAA
>JALONZ010000588.1 GCA_025454675.1 Anaerolineae bacterium
AATTCCGCACCACTGGACGGCGTGTATCGTATGGAGCATGAAATAATGACAAGCCTAGAGATGACACAAGATACAACACACGCGACGATAACAACGATGAATGACAGAACACAATCATTGATTCAGCGTATTATCCCAAAACGGTGGTATGTTCACTTGGTGCTATGGATTGCCTGTTTTTTCATTGGATTCCCATTATTTTATGCCATGCTCGTGAGTACACAAAATAATGCCCAAGCCATTAATTTTCAGGTCTTACCCGGTGAACACTTTCCCCAAAATTGGCAATCGGTGATGGTTGACCGCAATTTGGGGCGTTATATGGTGAATAGTGTGATTTTGGCAATCATCGTTACCACTGGAAAGACAATTCTATCACTCCTCTCTGGTTTGGCATTTGTTTATTTCCGATTTCCGGGTAAATGGATTGTATTCGGATTTGTTTTGCTCACGGTGATGATGCCAACCGAATTGCTGATTATTGCCTTGTTTCGGTTTGTCTCCATTCAATTGGGGTGGGGCGGGGAATTTCAGGCATTGGCATTACCCTTTTTGGCGAGCGCAACGGGTACATTTTTATTTCGCCAGCATTTTGCCAATATCCCGTCCGAATTATCCGAAGCATCGCAAATGGACGGCGCAAACCCGCTACAATTTTTATTTCGTGTACTCATCCCGATTAGCTGGAATACGATTGGTGCATTAGCGGTTATCCAATTTGTGTATGTCTGGAATATGTATCTGTGGCCCCTATTAATTGCCCCTGGTGGCGAAGATAATCAGGTGGTGCAAGTCGGTTTGCGAAGTTTGCTATCGGTGGATACCAGCATCTCATATGGTCCCTTAATGCTTGGCGCGGTCATTGCCAGCATCCCGCCTGTGATTGTATTTGTTTTGCTCCAAAAACAATTTATGAGTGGCTTTGCCATCGCCCGCGATAAATAATTCATCTATGGGGCAAGCACACTCCTCATCTTGCCCCACACCCCTAACCCCACTATAATTCACCCTAATTACGTTATTCACAACAGGAAAAATAAACATGAAATTTATGACCAGTGCCGAAGTTCGGCAGGCATTTTTAGATTATTTTGTAGAGCAAAAACATCATCACGTCATGTCCTCATCGCTTGTCCCTGGCAATGACCCCACCTTGTTATTTGCCAATTCGGGCATGGTGCAATTTAAGGATGTGTTTTTAGGACTCGACAAGCGTGATTACAAACGCGCTACCACATCGCAAAAATGTATGCGCGTGAGTGGGAAGCACAATGACCTCGAAAATGTGGGACCTTCACCCCGTCACCACACTTTTTTTGAGATGCTCGGTAATTTTAGCTTTGGCGATTATTTCAAAGAATACGCCATTGAGTTTGCATGGCAATTGCTCACCCAAGCGTATGGGTTGCCCACTGACCGACTCGTGTTCACAGTGTATGAGAATGATGATGAAGCCTATAACATCTGGGTGAATAAAATCGGTGTAGACCCGAAGCGCGTGGCACGGATGGGTCCCAAAACCAATTTTTGGCAAATGGCAGAGACGGGTCCGTGCGGTCCGACCAGCGAAATTCATTGGGATAAAACCCCCGAATTGGGCGAAGATAGCATCGTCCCCATGCTCCAAGCTGAAGATGACCGCTTTTTGGAAATTTGGAATTTGGTGTTCATGCAATTCAATCGCCTGCAAGCCGACCCCACCCACACCGGTCAATTTGACCAACCACTCCCCGCGCCCGGTGTAGATACAGGCATGGGTTTGGAACGGATTGTGAGCATTGTGCAGGGCAAAACGGCGAATTATGATACCGATTTATTCATGCCCATTATCAAAAAGACCCAAGAAATCACGGGGCATACTGATGAAGAACGTGATGCGAATTATGTGCCGTATCGCGTGATTGCCGACCATGTGCGGGCGGCGGTTTTCCTGACGGCGGATGGTGTTTTGCCAGGGGCGAAAGGACGTGATTCTGTGTGTCGGTTGGTGATTCGGCGGGCGGCACGTTTTGGCACAAAAATCGGGTTACATGAACCATTTTTGGGCAAGGTGGCGGATGCCGTCATCGAAACGATGGGCGGTTATTATACCGAACTGCGTGACCGTGCCGATGCCATCAAAAAGACGATTACCCGCGAGGAAGAACGTTTTCGGCGCACGATGGATATTGGTTTGGCAGAACTCGATGCGATGCTCGCGGATTTGCCCGCAGGTGGTATATTAGACGGCGAAAAAGCCTTCTATCTCAAATCTACATTGGGCTTGCCGATTCAAGTCACCAAAGATATTGCCGAAGAACGTGGTTATGATGTGGATATGTCGGCATTTGAAACGGCTGAACAAGAACATGCGGTGGTCAGTGGTGGCGGGTCTGCGATGGGCGAAATTGATATGGGTGAAGCCTATAATGCGCTTCTCTCAGGACTCAAAGCGAATCAATCCCTCTCGGCGGATGGCGTGGAATATTTGCCATATGGTGATACGACCATTTCCGCGAAAGTGGT
>JALONZ010000042.1 GCA_025454675.1 Anaerolineae bacterium
TGAGCTTGTCATGGCAAGCCTCTACCACACCCTACCATTTATGCCGATGTGTAATCATTTCTATCTTTCCCGCGACATGCTTTCTAATTGCGATTGCAATTGCCTAATTTGCTCATTTTGTTGTTCGATAGTGGCTTGCAAGTCTTGAATATCCCCTTTTAGTACATCAGGTTGATATTGACTAAACACGCTGATGAAATAAATGAGGAGCAATAATAATAAAATACTTGGCAATAAGTCTTTGAATAACTGGGTCATATTGCGAAAGAACTCGGTACGTTTTTGTTCTTTTGTCTTGGGCGGAGTAAATTTTTGTCCAAGCGAGGATGATGGATGTTGTTTATTGGTACTCAAGCGCCCTAATGCCGAAAATGGGCTTGGGGGCGGGGGCGGATTTTTATCACCCCCACCAAAGCGTCCAAATGGATTATTTTCGGAGTTGCCCCCGCCAAACCGATTGCCACTATTGCTTGATGAGCCGCCGCTCCCACCACCAAATCGGCTACCAGAACTGCCGAAAGGGGTGGGGCGGTCTTTATTATCCCCAGAGAATGGCGATTTTTTGCCAAAAACGCTACTAGACCCCGTGAACGGGTCGTCATCATCATTATCAAAATCTTCAAAATCAGATTTAGGTGTCCCAAAACGCGAAAAGCCACCAGTGGGTGGTTTTCCAAAGCGCGATGTGAATGGGTTTGTTGGTGGTTCATCGTCTTTGGCTTTGGTCGAATTGTTTGGCGCGTCAGGCATTCCATCCATATTCAAATTATCATGGATGAATTGGGAGAAACTATCTTTATCTTCCGATTCGGGATTATCTTCTGGACGGGCTTCTTCATCAGACAAGGGAACGCCTCCAAACAATACACTAAACCTATTCCTCTTTATTATAGGTTAAAACAAGCATTTTGCGCTATAACATCTCATGCCCAATTTTAGATTTTTATCAATTTGTCGTACCCCTCTAGGTGCAATTTGACGCGATGCACATCCACATCATACTCTGATAACCCCATATGACCCAATAAATCATGTGGGCGGAAGTTACCACGCTCCCCTGTGGCGAGTGTGGCGAGCAGATGACCTGTTTCATCCAGACGCAATTTATAAATCAGTGGGCGAAAATCCATCACGGATTTTTTGCCATTACGCTCTTGTTCAACGATGATGCGGTCACGCGCCAAAATTTGGGTGATGCGCTCTTGCAGGTCATCTGGTGCATCATACACCCAAATCCGATAATCGGCGCTATGAATTAAGGTTTGCGGGGCGGGCATGGTGATGGGGACTTCAATGATATGATGTACCACCAGTCCATCTGGACTCACACTCATAATCTGGTCGGGTAAATGGTCAAACGAACTGAGTTTTTCGCGCAGAGATAAATCCAATAATTCGCATTCGCTGGTTACACCCAATGGTACTTGTGCGGCGACTTGAATGCGCGGACGGTTACTAAAGCCTTGCGAATAAAAAATAGGCAAATCGGCACGGCGCAAAACCCGTTCCCAGACCTTTGCCATGTCCAAACTGCCGACATATTTTAATGCTCCATATTTGCCAAAGGTGATATGCAAGCGTTGTTGAACAGGTGAGATATGTGTCATACGTTGGTCAAGCCTTTTGTGATTAGACGTTCTAGGGTAGAATTTAAGCATAGAATCATCACAAATCCAACCTATAAAATCGGCAAATAGACAAATGACAACCACAACATCCCCCAAAAAGAAGTCCATATCTGCAAAAATGAGTTTTCGATATGCCATGCTTTTTATCGTGGGGATGACCTTGTTGTTATTTCTCATGGGGATGTTACTCATCCTTGAGGCATCTCCGATTGCTTTATTACCTGAACAAGTTTCGATTATTGGTGATATTTTTATCATCATCTTGATGCTTTGCCCGTTGATGATTTGTGGAATCCCTTTATATATTGCGCTGGGTGCATCGGTGTTCGGACTGATTCGTGTGGATTCGGGTACACGCTTCAGATTACGCAAATGGCAACACAACACCAAAAATATGCAACAAAATGCCGAAAAACTGACACAATCACTGGCTAAACAATCCATCCGCGTGAATAGTCGCGCTGAATTTTTACGCCCATTATTCAGATTATTTGATAAACCAGAGGATAAACAAGACAATGGAAAACAATGAGAATTGGAAAAATAAGACCTATATTGTTGGCGGGGTGATGGGGAGTGTCTTTGGATTACTCGCCGCTTATTTATTCAATCGTGCCGCCGAAGAAGATGCAGAACGCAATGGTGGCAAGCCTACAAAAATCCCCACCATGCAAATTTTGACTCTCTCATTGGCTGGTCTAAATTTTATCCGCCAAATCACCGAAGCCGGTAAGGGTGGAAAGAAGAAATAACCCATGTGTGGACGGTTTGTACTTGCAACAGATGGGCAATCAATCCAGACGCATTTTAATTTGGTGGCTGTTCCCGCAGGGTTAGCGGTTGCGCGGTATAATATTGCCCCCACGCAATCCGTGATGGTCATCACCAATCAATCACCCAAAACGGTAACGATGCAAAAATGGGGCTTAATTCCGTCTTGGAGCAAAGACACGTCTATGGCGAGTACCCTGATTAATGCGCGTTCCGAGACGCTTGAAGAAAAACCATCGTTTCGGACGGCATTCAAACGCAGACGGTGTTTAATCCCTGCCACCGGTTTTTACGAATGGGGCAAGGGTGAGGGTAAAACCAAGCAACCGTATTATATTCACCTGAAAGACGCGCCTGTATTCGCTTTTGCGGGCTTATGGGAGACATGGAACAGCCCAGATGGAGATATGGTCGAAACCTGTACCATCATCACCACCGAGCCGAATGACCTCATCCGCCCATTGCATCATCGTATGGCGGTGATTTTAGACCCTGATGATTATGACCTGTGGCTTTCACCAGAAGAACTCTCGCCGAATCTGCTCAAGCCATTGCTGAATAGCTACCCCGAAGAACGCATGGCATATTATGCGGTGTCATCATTGGTGAATAATGTGCGGAATGATTCGCCTGATTGCATCAAGCCGTTGATGCCCCCTGCACAAAAACCATTATTTTGACGAAAAGAGAAAATCGCATGAGCAAATCGGCGTTATCACCACAATCTCGAAATATCTTGTATATTGGCATCGCTATTTTTATGTTTATTGGCGTGGTGGTGATGATTTTATCGGTTGGGCAACAATTAAACACCCTGATTGACCCCAATATCACCCCGACACCCGCGCTATCCCCAACGGAATGAACGATTGATGATGAAAACAACCCTGTTGACACATATTCAAACAAACGATTTGATGGTGACATATCCCGCGCCTGATGGGGGCGTGTTGACCGCGCTGGGTCCGATTTCGATGACGGTGGCGCGTGGTGAATTTGTGGCGATTGTCGGCACAAGTGGGTGTGGTAAAAGCACCCTCATTCGTGTTTTAGCGGGGTTACAAGTGGCATCGCAAGGGGTGGCTTTGTTGGATAATGCGCCTATTAGCACCCCTTCATCAAAAGTGGGGGTGATGTTCCAAAATGCCAATTTGCTCCCTTGGCGCACGGTGTTGGATAATATCGCGCTCCCGTTGGAATTGGCGGGGATGAAAAAATCTACACGCCTTGATATGGCGCGTGAAATCATGCCCTTATTGGGCTTAGACGGATTTGAAAATGCCTATCCATCTGCATTATCGGGTGGGATGGCGCAACGGGTCGCATTGGGGCGGGTATTGATAGAACGTCCAGAAGTTTTACTATTAGATGAGCCATTTGGCGCGTTGGATGCGCTCACCCGTGAAAAAATGAGTTTGGATTTGTTGGGGATGTGGGCGCGTAACCAGCAAACCACGATTATGGTCACGCATAGCATTGCTGAAGCCGTGTTATTGGCTGACCGCATCTTGGTATTCAGTCGCCGACCGGGTCGGATTATCGCCGAAATTGCGGTGATGTTGCCCAGACCACGCCGTCCAGATACATTATATGACCCAATTTTTACGGATTTGACGCGCCAAGTGCGGAATGCGATTGACCAAGCGTAGGGAATAAAAAAACGGTAGGAGTGAATCTACCGTTTTTTTATTGCTGAGTGCGGGGAGGACAGGATTCGAACCTGCGGCACCGCGTTAAACGGTGCAACTGCTTAGCAGGCAGCCCCAATCGTCCACTCTGGCACCTCCCCATGTATCGGTTTTTAATATTGCGGAAAGAGTGGGATTCGAACCCACGGTAGCGTGGAACGCTACTTTGGTTTTCAAGACCAACGCCTTAAACCGCTCGGCCATCTTTCCAGATGACTAAATGACCGACTTCACTACGTAGGAGTATAGCATACCAATCATCGGTGGTCAATGCACTATTAGCCGTTATTTTGTGATACGATGAAATTACCTATATTTTTTTACACCCACAAGGAGTTGGTTAAATGACGAAAAAGTGGTTTTTGATGGTTTTGTTCATCAGTTTATTGGCATTCCCGTTGATGGCGATGGCACAAACACCGATTAGCTATGGTCAAGTCGTCACAGGCGAAATTACTGCCGAAGCCCCGTCTGTGACCTATACATTTAACAGTAATTTTGGCGATTTGATTACGATACGCATGAGTGCGACTGGTGGTAGTGGTTTAGATAGCTTTGTGCGTTTATTAGACCCGAATGGTGTTGATTTTTATAGCGATGATGATAGTGGTGGCAACAGAAATGCGTTGTTGGGTCCCATCACATTGTCAGCAGGCACATATACCATCATAGCGAGTAGTTGCTGTGATTCCAGCATTGCAAATACCACAGGTACATTTGAATTGGTGGTGAATCTTGCCCAAGCCCCCACCTTAGCGGTCAATCAACCTATCCCATTTGAATTAAACAGTGCCAATCCAGTCGCATTTTTCAATTTGCTCAATGATGATATTACCACTAAATTGGCACGCTTGACCGTGACTTTAGCTAATTCCAATGGGGTAAGTTTGAATGTAGAAGTGCGCGGACCCATCGGCAATTATTATTATTCCAACTATGTGCCTGTTGGTACAACAACTTATACGGTAGACCCCATTATCGCTGATTTGGCAGGTGGTGCGAATTTGGTGGTGGTGCGTGCCTTCTCCGATTCACCGGATGTTACACTATTTGCAGATAATCAAGCATTACAAGCCCAAATTACTGTAACCGAAGTGACGGCAACACCTTTGGTTTCCTCTATTTCTGGGACATTAGATGATGCGAATCCAACTGCCTATTATTCGTTTGAGGCGAATATGGGCGATATTTTGCGCTTATTTGGCGAACAACCACTCGATAGCCACCCCATTAATGTGATGGTTTATGGTAATGGCGGATTTGGCATGATGGGTGGTGGTACAGCAGATTATATGACGGGGGGAAGTACAGGCAATTTTGTGATTGACCCATTGCGTATCATGAATACTGGTATCTATTATGTGGTTGTCTCGCGCGTGGTTTTTGACCGTCCGGAGCGTGTTGTTGGCACAGTGAGTAACTTCTCATTATCACTGGGTGCCACTGATACACCGATGCTTCAACCGGGCGTGCCTGTTACAGGTATTTTTGATAATCCAGATGTGTTTGAATACACCTATCGGTATCAAGCGACCGCTAACCAAACTATCCGCATCACCCTGAAGAGTTTGAATAATGGTTATGGTCCCTCATTTGATATGGAAGGGGCGGTGTTTGAATCTTCAATGGTGATTGCCAACATGAATAGCATCGCGGCGGGTACAATCTCATATGATGTATTGCTGTATTATGACAGTGTGTATATTATCCGTGTCCGTAATGGCATTTTTTACGATTTAGGCGCGGGTGCAGGTGAATTTAGCTTGCAAGTGGATGTGGTGGAATAACATTTAGCACTTGCAAAAATAGATGCCTAAATAAACGATTCTGTAAGGGCGCAACATGTTGCGCCCTTACAGGGATAAGTTGTATTTATTGACTAACCCCACATCTTTATACACACCGATATTTTTCTAGCTATTCAAAATGCCTTCAATTTGGGTGATGACATCATCACTTAATTTGATTTCTGAGGCTTTCACATTTTCTGCCACTTGTTCTGGACGGGTTGCGCCTGTAATCACACTGCTCACACCATTTTCACGTAAGCACCATGCCAATGCCAATTGACCGCGTGTGATTCCGAGTTCATCGGCGATGGGTTTTAGGGCTTTCACCTTGCGGATATTTGCGTCATTCACAAACCGATTTTTTGCCCATTCTTCACGATTAAAGCGCGAATCGGCGGGAATACCCTCATCATATTTGCCTGTGAGCATCCCTTGACCGAGTGGCGAGAACACCGCCAAGCCAATCCCGCGTGACCGAGTGACGGGTAGAATCGTCTTTTCGACACGTTCACGATAAATCATCGAATATTGGGGTTGTTCGGTTTTGGGCAAATGCCAGCCATATTGCCGACAAATATCATAGGCTTCCAAAATTTGATGACCTTCCCATTCCGATGTCCCCCAATATAGCACTTTGCCCATGTTGATAAGGTCATTCATGGCGTGACATGTTTCCATGATGGTGGTATCGGGGTCGGCGCGATGGCAGAAATAAATATCAATATAATCGGTTTGCAAGCGTTTGAGGCTTTTATCAATACTTTCAAAAATGTGTTTGCGCGATAATCCTCTATCGTTCACATCATCACTCATGGGCCAAAAGACTTTGGTCGAAATCACGAGTGTGTGACGGGGATATTGCTTTAGGACGGCTCCCATTTGTTTTTCGGCTTCGCCCTTGCCATAAATATCGGCTAAATCGAAAAAATTGATGCCACTGGCATAAGAAGTTTCGACTACGGCGCGGGCATTATCTTCTGCCACTTTGCCTTCACCAAAATTAATCCATCCGCCAATTGAAATGGCGCTGACTTTCATCCCAGAATCACCTAAACGTCTAAATTGCATGATAAAATTCCTTTCAACATATTTTTCTCAATAAAATAATGTGTTGATTATACCCAATCCACATAAGACCATTCAGGCTAATTTAATGCCAGCAAGCGCCGAATCGTCAACGCCAAATGCAATGCGAGGCGTGTCTCTGGACGGTTGAGGTCTATGCCTGCAATTTCGTTAATCCGATTCATCCGATAGAGTAGGGTGTTACGATGCACAATGAGCATTTCGGCGGTTTGGCTTAAATTGCCATGACACGCAAAGAAGGCTTCGAGTGTTTTGAGCAAATCGGCATGTTGACGCATATCATAATCAATCAATGAGCCAAGTGTACGCTCAGTGAATTCTAGTAATTTTTCGCGGTCAGATAAGCTGAGGATGAGCTGATACACCCCCAAATCGCCAATATATAGCGGGGTATCCGTTTGCAGGCGCACTGCCAATTCTAAGGCTTGGACGGCATCGCGGTAGCTGATGCGCCACTGGCTGATTTCACGGGCAGGTTGCCCCAAGCCAATGGCGAGTTTATGTTGTGGATATTGGCGTTGCATTTCTGCGGCAAATATTTCTGCCAGTTTAGAACTGGCATCAATCGGATTATCGGGGTCGGTGGCATGGAATACCAATACCTCGTTTTCGCGCTCACGTTGCCACACCAGCGCCTTCACCCGTTGATTATTGATGACGGTGTTAATGGTTGTCTCTAAACGCCGATTTGACGGGGCATTAGACGATTTATCGTGCCATGATAACACAATGGCGATATGCGTTTGGGTCATATCATGTTCAAACCGCTCACCCTGACGGACTGCCTCTTGTTGGCTAACATCGCCAATCAACAACCGGTCTAAAAATGTGCCACGCAAACGTTTTTCGGTATCGCTGACGGCTTTTTGCTTTGCCATTTCTAAGGCACATGCCGCCGCACCGTGTTCTGCGACCAACAAGTCAATATCATCCAAATCGGTATCGCGCCCGATGATAGACAAATAACCACGCCCGATGTCGCTGGTGATGATGGGCGCGACCAATCGCGCAATATTGGGTGTTGATAGCGATTGCATTTGCACCGAATCATCCGCCTCACTGACGCGATGACGGTCTTGATATTCAACAGGCAGGTTATCGAGTTTCTTGAGGAAATTTTCCACTTCTTCCCAATACGAAACGAATTCGGGTTGGACGGAACTATGCAAAATCCGCAGGCGTTTATCTTGGATGACGATGGATTTATTGGTTAGGCGTGCCATAGTGTTGATGAGTTCGGGCATACCCTCATTGCGTGAACTGATTTGCGTCAATTGCCGATAAATTTGTGTCCCGCGTCGTTCAATTTGTACTTTGCGGTCTACAAGCAGGCTGATGATGGCTTTTTCGACCAACCGCGCACGGGTATTGGGGGGCAATTGTAAAACAGGGATGCCATAGGCTTTTGCTTCGGCGATGGCGGTTGGGGTGGGGGTATCACTGAGGACAACTGCCGCCGATGAGGTTTCGGATGCCCAACGGATAATATCGGCATCGGTGGTGAGACGTGCGCCATTGGTTTCTGGGGATGCCAATAAAATGATTTCGTTCACCTGCACCGATTTATGGGCGATTTTATCGTTGGGGTAGATGACCGTTGTCCAACTGACGGGGCGGTTGAGCATCCCTTCACCGACAATGACTTTTGTTCCAAGTGGCAAGGCTAATTTGCGAATATCTTCTACGGTGATGCGTTCACTAATCTCGGTTGTCATAAATTTACGTCCTGCATCGGCTACTTACAATACGACAAATACAATATTTTTGATAGGACATAGAATAAGGGCGCAATTGGATGCGCCCCTAAATTCGATACTCATGTGATATGGGGCATAGCAGACAATTAGCCCCACTACATTTAGGTTTCGTTGGTCAATAAACCGATACCAATCACGGCGGCAAAGGTAATGAGCGTGATGCCATAAAAATCCATATTGGGGAAAGCAGTGAAATTGGCAATTGCCGCCAACAATAAGCCAGTGCCTGCAATCCATGTGGTTGGGCTAACACGCCAGCGTTTTGAATATTGATATAAGCCAGAACCCAGCAAAATCACACCGCCCGAAAATGGGATGAATGAATTGGGGATTGTGCCATCGGGTAAAAAGTAAATCACCCCAAACACCAACACCATCAAAAACCATGTGATGCGTTCTATGCGGGCTTCTTCTTCAGTTTTGCGCCCGCCGTATGCGCTGGGGGTGCGGTTACGGCTTTTGCTTCGGCTATTACTCCGCCCACGATTGCTTGAATTGGAACGCCCACGCGATGAAGAACGTCTACTAGATGAATTACTTCGTCTCGTATCGCGCCTATCATCATATCTATCGTCATAATAATCATCGTCATCATATCTACGCCGACCCATCACGCAATCCTTTTTATATTCAATGTCTATCACAGCGTTATTTATACATTTTACACAATCTGTAGAAATTACACAAATGTATCATGAAATTTGTGCCACTTTTTGTAAATCTGCATTGCATCTTATGGTAATCAGCATAAAATCAACACAGAGGTGATGAATTATGGCGATGAAAAAATTGTTCCAACCCATTTTGATATTTGCGCTTTTTTCCATACTGACGGCGTGTAGTTCTAATCCATCTGTCAATCAAGACG
>JALONZ010000043.1 GCA_025454675.1 Anaerolineae bacterium
ATACGAGGCTGAAGCCTCTAGTCAGCCATTACACGCCTAAAAGTCGGGTTTGTGTGTAAGGGCGGACTAGCAAAGCGTATGTCCGCCCCAAAACTGAAATGCACCCGTGCGATGAATTTTTGGATGGTGGGGCAGGGTGAACTAGCCACATGGCTAGGTATTATCTAGCCACCCATTCAGCCATTTGTCAGGTGTAAAGCAGTTTTGGATTCAGTATCATAGGGGTATGTTATTTTGATTGCCAATGCGTTTTTATCCCCTGCCAACGCATAGCGGTGGGGGATGATTTTATGAGGTTGTTCATGTCTGATTCGCTTATTGTTGATGAAGTCATTACAGAAACAGATGTCATACGGGTCAGCTGGTATAATCCGGAAAAAACTATCGCTATTTTAGAAATTAAAAAACAGTGGAATTGGGAAGATGCTTATCCCAGCGTGGCGAAATTGAACGAAATCGTCATGTCCCAGCCACACCCTGTATATACCATTTATTATTATCGAATGGCAAAAGCACCGCTGTTCCCAAAAGGGGTGAATTTGCCAAATTTGCGAAAATTGGTCGAGTTTGACCCACCCAATGAGCAACTGGTGATTTTTGTGCGCTCCGATAGATTGCTATACAACCTCATCATGATTTTATCCAAGACATATGGGTTGCGTCATATTTTTCAGAAATATCGGTTTTTGAATACATGGTCAGACGCATTAGCAGAAATTCAAAAGCATCAAGCCTCACAGTTATCCCTGTAATTGTACAAATATCGAATAGCCTGCAAGAATCCCCATTAACGACCATCCCCCTTTTCGTATGAAGGGGGTATTCTTCATAAAAATACCTTTACTATCTTCGCATAATCTGCAAAATTGCGGTATATTTCTAATAGACGCAATGCAATTCGATAATAACTTGGTAGTGAGGGATTTTTAGATATGACTAAATACCGAAATTTACCCAAAATCATCAGTATGCTCATCATGCTGATGATTTTTGTTGGTGCGTGTACGGGTGGAACGACCACCCCAACCGCCACCCCCCAACCCACCAGCGTGGGCATGGTGCCGACCTCCGAACCATCACCCACCCCGCGCCCCGCCGATAGACGGGATGATGTTATCGGCGATGTGGACAATGACGGCTTTGCCGATGACGTGGACGAATGCCCCGATTTACCCGGTACGGCGAATGGTTGCCCCGATAATGATGGGGATGGCATCGCCGATGATAAAGACCAATGCCCCGAACAAGGCAATGTGGAAATCAATGGCACACTATTTCTTGTGAATGGGGTAGGGTGTTCATCTGATAACGATGGCGATAGCTTACTTGACTTTGAAGATTATTGCCCCACTGAAGGCGATGAAGGGCTTGGCATAGATGCCTCTGGTTGCCCCATCCGTGATAGTGATGGCGATGGTGTTGACGATGGTATTGACCAATGCCCCACTGAAAGCGATGAAGGGCTTGGCATAGATGCCTTTGGTTGCCCCATCCGCGATACCGATGAGGATGGCGTGTTTGATAGCCAAGACAATTGCCCACAAGATGGCGACCTGTTCGGTTTTGGGGTCATGGCAGACGGTTGCCCCATTAATGATACCGATGGCGATACGCTTGCCGATAATATTGACCAATGCCCCAATGACGGCGATTTGGGTTTTGGCATAGACGGAAATGGTTGCCCCAATCCCGCACCAGACCAAAACGCACAACCAACTGGCGAAGTGGGTCCCGCGGGGCTAACACCCGAAGTCACCGCAACCGATGAGCCACAACCGACCGATGAGCCGACCATTGACGTTATCCCGACTGATGAGCCGATTGTCGAAGTTACTGCAACCGATGAGCCACAACCCACCGAAGAACCGACTGGCGAAGTGGGTCCCGTAGGGCTAACACCCGAAGTCACGCCAACCCAAGAGGTTACACCTGAAAGTATAGGTAGACCGAGTGAAGGCAGTGTATCGGCGGTATGTGCCAACGGGATGATTATCATCTCTGCGGATTGGACGGCATCGCTGGGAAATTTGAGTTTTGTCAATATCGGATTAGCCTATACCCTCAGCGTGAATCCATCCTATAATGCCGCTAATATGAATGATGGGGCGCTATATACTGCCACCCTCACAAATGACGGGTCTGGTATATTTAGAGATGCCGTTGAACTTTTGCCCATCATCGCCCGCAACAAGGATAATATTTATCTGCATTATGTGGATTACCCCCGCTTGCTGGTGGCAATAAATGCCAACGGCGGGAATATGCCCAATATGACAGACTATATGTCTACAATTAAACTGGATTTGAGTGGATGCGATTTTAGCGGTATCCCCGTACCCAGTGTCAGCCTATCGGCGCAATGTATGAGCGATTATGGCGGTAGTGTCAGTATCACCTTCAACGATTTTGAAGATTATGTTCTCAATAATTTCAGATTATTTGAGGTGGGCATTTTATTTGAAGCCTCTGTGCGCTTACAAGGCACAGACACCGTATATGCCACCTATCCCAATGATACATATCCGCATGGTGCAAACACCTTTACCTATACCACCGATAACCGCGCAGTCGGTCAGACGGTTGTATTCCGTTATGTAGATGTGTTGGCGGTCATCAATGACCTTGAAAATGGCGGGGCGGGCAATTATGTCTATGCCGAGTATGTTGTGCCAAACTGTGTGCCAAATAACCCCCAACCCACCGAAGAAGTGACGGCAGTGGTGATTGATGGTGGCGCGATGGTGGCGATTAATATGGGCATCAACGGCTACTGCCAATATTTTTATACCCAACCCACTGCCGTGTTTGAATTGTTCAATCCCAACGAAACCGATATTAACGCGGGGTATAAAGACCAAGACGGCAACGCGGGTTTTGTGAGCATCCCGCCCAATAGCCGTGAATATGTGTATATCACCCCCAACACAAACGGCTTTGCCAGCATCCAATTTGACGGCGTATCCAATTATGCCGAAGTGACCAACTGCTTCACCGCGCAACTGTCGGTGATTGATACCGCCTGTTCCCCAGAAGGGTTTGTGTCGTTGGTCGTGTTCAATAGCGGACCGGGGACGGTGCAAAGTGAGATTGAGTGGCAATTATTCGGCGCAAGCACCGCCAATGGCGACTTTGGTCAATTTGGTGATGACATGAGTCCCAATGAACAATTCACCATCTCTGGAATCCCCGATGCACAAGGCTTCTTGCGTTTTGTGGTGGCAGATTATAATTTTAGCTATACCAATACAGAGGCGTGCTTCCCATTTGCACCCACCGAAGAACCCACACTCGAAATCACACCAGAGTTAACGCCAGAAATCACACCCGAAATTACCCCAGAATCCACGCCCGATGGTGGTGGTGTTGCACTCCCGCCCATACCGACCATCAGCCTGAGCAGTGTGACCTGTAGCACAACGACCGGGATAATTGATGTATCGCTGAATGTGAGCGGTGTGGCAGAATTTAATGAGGCGATGAACACCTTATTCGATACCGTAGAAGGCGTATGGATAATGCCATTCAACACCGTCTCGCCCATCATTTCACACACAACACCAATTAGTTACACCACCGCCCAATTCCCCAACAATCTTGTCGCGCATTCGCCAACGGGTAACGGTAATCTCATTGATACCGATGGAACATTTACCGTACCGTTGCAAATATTCCCGCTTGGGACGATGCCCGCAGGCGCAAAGCTATATGTCTCGTTCATCAATCCCTACAAGATATATGAGTCTCTCTTCACCAGCGTTCAGTCAATAGTTGATAAAATCAATAATGGCGAAGAACTGACCCAAGCCGATTTAGACGCACTGAATCAAGCTATTTTCGATTTTGCATCGGATAGCCCCGAAAGTATATTACAGGTCTTTGGGTCACTCATCCAATCGGTTGAATTATCTGGCGATTTACCCTGTTTGCAATCGCTCACCATCACCATTGATGTGACCGAGCAATGCGATTCGACCAGTGGCATCAACACAATCACCTTCAGCATATCGGGCGCGGATGTCATCCAAAGTTATTTTGATAATTTAGGCACCAATATTGATATTGGGTCTTTCCTCAATTATCAATTTAGCAATTTTGAAATGGGTACATTGCCGTTTGAAGATGGCAATACCATGGTGACAATCAATACCAACCCGTTAAACAGCCTATCGGTGCAATATATCAACCCCGATTATCTGAAACAGAATTTCCTGACATTTGGTGGTAGCGGACAACCCGATACAAGCATCCCCATGCTTATCACAAAAGCACTGACCACCTGCCCATCACCCGAAGCCACACCCGAACCCGGTATGGGCGGTATTTCATATACTTGTGAGAATGGCAATATTGTCCTCACGGTAGATTGGTCGCCTATTGTGGATAGTTTGCCAGACGGGGAAACAGTACCGTTATCTTATTATTTGACCACACTCCCCACATTTGATGTGAGCAATCCAACCGCCAATTTAATTGCGAATGGTAGCGCCACAGAACCGACTGGCATCTTCACGGTTAGGATTGCCATCACACCGGAAATTATCCAAAATCAGGATAGTCTCTATTTCCATTATAACAATTACCCAAGCATCATCCTCAACAATGCGGGTGCAAATTACATCAACACCCTAAAGCTGGATTTGAGCGCGTGTGATTTGACGAATCTGCCCACCACAGGGCTGACCATCTCCGCAGTTTGTACGGATGAGTATAATGGCGAAATTACGGTGACATTCAATAATTTTGCCAATTATGTGCTGTCGGGGCAACAACCATTTGCAACAGGGGTGCCATTTAATGCGAGTGTCGTCACCAGCGATGGCGCATCCATCTTTGCCGAATATCCGCAAAATGTCTATCCAGACGGCGTGACAACCTTTACCTATACCACCACAGATGGGGCGCTTGGTAAAACCGTTGTTTTTAGATATTTTGATGTTTTGGCAACCTTTGAGGCAATTGACAATGGCAACAATGCGTTAATCTATACCGATTATGAAGTGCCAAGTTGCTTGCCCGGTAGTATCACGCCTGAACTGACACCCGAAACCACACCGAATCCCAATTTGGTGACATTGCCAGAACCACCATCGTTCAGCGTGGATAGCATCACCTGCCCCAACCCAGGCACCTTGAGCATCACCTATACCAATGGCGATATTGCGGCATATAACACAGCATTGAGTGCTGTCCTAGCCCAAATTTTGACCAATCAATCGGGTTTCCCCACCGATTTCCTGTCGACATTGACAGGATTTAGCGCATTTCCCATTGTCATCACCCACACCAACCCCGCCAACATTAACTCCGGGCAATCGGTGGTGCTGGCGAGTTTGTCGGGTATGAATATCAACCCAGGGACACACACCGTCACCCTATCGCCCTCCTCTATGCCACAGATGCCAACGGTCAGAATACCAGCAGGTGCGCCTCTTTATCTGAATATGATAAGCGTCAGGCAATTAGCCATCCTGATGAATACGGCGTTCCAACCGTTGGTGGATAGATATAACAATGGCGAGACCATCACCCTAGAGACCCTCATGCAATTGGGGAGTAGTTTTGGTAATCCGCAAGATACACTATTTCAACTGTTCTATAATCAACAACTGGAGCAGTCGTTGGCGGATAGCTGTTTTGCATCGGCTCAACCAAACTTGCAAATCGAAGTGACGGAAGACTGTGATAGTAGCACAGGCATCAACACCGTCAGCTTCAATATCACGGGTGCAAATGCGATTATCCGCTTGTTGGGGGGGTCAATAAGCACCCCATTCAGCTATACGCTTGGCTCGCAATCGGGCGAATTGCGCTTTACAGATGGCATTCAGACCGCCACAGTCAATACCAACGGGTTGAACGTGCTATTGTTGCAATACTATAACCCCGATTATATCAATAATGTGATTGCCCAACTTTTAGATGGTGGTGCGCCAAGTGTCACAGGCACGATACCGATAACCATCACGCGCAGTCTGACCCTGTGTGGCGATACGCTAGGCGATGGCGATTTGACCATCCCAGACCCACCCACGCCAACCATCACCAGCCTGACCTGTCCCATGCCCAATCAATTTGTGGTAACGATTGATTATGGCAATGGCGAGGCGTATATGGATGCTGTTCAAGCCTTGCTTAATGCCGTCATCGGCGCGACAGGGGTGAATATCGGCAGTAACATAGATGTGTCGGATATTTTAGGGAGTTTCGGTTCAATCGGCGGGAGTGTGCCTGTGATTATCTCGCACACATCGCCCATAGACCCCAGTGCATACGCGCTGGGTGGTATGCCAGATAACATCGTCGCATTTTATACTGGTAGCCCAACTGTCAATGGCACACAAACCACCATCACCCTGAATGTGTTGCTCCCACCACCCGCTGGTGTGCCGTTGTATATCACCTACTTGAACCCGTATGGGATTTTAGAACTGTTTGTAGATGCGCTTTTGCCACTCATTGAGCGTCTTGAAAATGGCGAACCAATCTCAATGACCGATATTCAAAACGCGCTCCGTTCATTGATGGGCAGTGGCAGTAATATCAGCAACCTGCTGATGAATATGCTCATCACCCAAGAGATTCCAACCGAATTGTTGGGTGATTGCATCGCTCCAAGAGAACCATACGCCATCACCATCACCGAACAATGCGACATAGGGACGGGCATCAACACCATCAGCATCACCCAAAGCGGCACAAGTACATTTGCCAGTCTCGCTAGCGGTCAACCACTGCCCATTTTCCTCAATGGGATACAATATCAGCTCGACTTTGAAGATGGCACACAGACCATCCAAATCAATACCAACGGGTTAGGGGCGTTAATCATCGAGTATCCCAATCCCGATTATCTGAATGAGGTGCTTGAATCATTGCTCTCGCAACAAATGCCCGATAGCGCACAATCACCCATCATATCCCGTAATTTGACCGTGTGCGGGAGTCCTGCGACACCTGATGTTACAGGCACGCCAGAAGTGACGATTACGCCAGAAGTGACCATCACGCCAGAAGTGACCATCACGCCAGAAGTGACCATCACGCCAGAAGTGACGATTACGCCAGAAGTGACCATCACGCCAGAAGTGACCGTTACGCCAGAAGTGACCATCACGCCAGAAGTGACCGTTACGCCAGAAGTGACCGTCACGCCAGAAGTGACGATTACGCCAGAAGTGACGATTACGCCAGAAGTGACGATTACGCCAGAAGTGACCATCACGCCAGAGGTCACTGTTACGCCAGAGGTCACGCCGATTGTGACACTGGAAATCCCGACACTGCCGCCGTTGCCAACACTGCCGCCGTTGCCAACGCCAGAACCAACACCCGATGCGCCAACCCCGTTCTGCGGTGCGAGTTTTGATATTAATGGTCAAATTGTGATTGACCTGTCTGGTGCGGGATGCGGTATCCAAGAAGAACGCCCCGCCCAAAATTGGACACCCATCGAAATCGGTGGCGCGGTGTGCTTGCCAGAAATCATCTATCACACCAATGAGACGGGCGATTGGGAATTGTTCTGGGCATCTGCCAATCGTGCGCCAGAAAACTTGTCACGCGGGGCAGGGTATATTGACCTCGCGCCGACCCGCTCACCAGACGGCAAATGGATTGCCTTCTCCAGCAACCGTGATGGCAATTGGGAAATTTATGCCGCTACGGTGGATGGTAGCATGGTTGTGCGCCTGACCGATAACGATAGCGCGGTAGATTTTGACCCGTCATGGTCGCCAGATGGCACGAAAATTGTGTATGAATCGAATGTGGATGGCAATTGGGAAGTGCGGATGATTAACTTGCTCACGGGCGAGAAAACCCGCCTGACCGACCACCCCGCGCCCGATATTAATCCCGCGTGGCATCCGGCTGGCACACATATCGCCTTCCAATCCACACGGCATGACGGCTTGTGGCAAATTTATACCCTCGAATTGGCGACAGGCACAACCACGCGCATCTCTAACGGGTTGGCAGATGATACCAACCCACAATATCGCCCCGATGGTTTGGCGCTGATGTATCAATCATTTGATGCGATAGACGACTTGTATATCGTGACCCCCGAAGGCGCGTTGTTGTTGGATGTGGCTATCACAGGCACAAGTATCAGCAATGCCATTTGGTCGCCTGATGGGGCGTATATTGCCTATCAATCCCTGTCGGAATTTGGATTTAGCACGCTGTATGTGTATGAAGTCGGGACGGGCGTGACGCGCCAATTGACCAGCAACGGCAATGCGTCCTCGCCCGCGTGGATATGCGACACGACCAACCTCGTGTTCACCAGCAACGTGCTTGGCGATAACAATTTGTATGTGCTGAATGCCTTGCCGATGGACGGAGCGCCGATAGATGTGGCGGTGCTAGAACCTGCTGTTGGCGGTGATGCGAATCAACGCGACCCGCAAAATAGCCCCGCAGAAGAAAATGCCAGTCGTGGGGGGAATTTGCCCCCACGTTAGGCGCAATTATGGATTATACCTAACCAAGTGGCTAGGTATAATTTAGCCACCTCATCTGATATTGGTCAGGTGTAAGATGCGCTTAAATCTGGTATCCTGAAAGCATGTTATTTTGATTGCCAATGCGTTTTATCCCCCTCCCGACTCATAGCGGCGGGGGATGATTTTATATGCAGGCATCAGTAAGCAACCCGTAATTGGGTTGTATGAACATCGAACATTTTGAAAGAATCCCCATTAACGACAATCCCCCTTTAGCATGAAGGGGGATTTTTTGTATGGGGTGGGGTAGGTACGGCATTGTTGCCGTCCGCAAACGGGACGAGGCGATGCCTGCGCCCCTACGCCCTTCTCCCCCTCTCCACAACGTGGGAAGGTCGTAGGGGCTTGCCATGGCAAGCCCCTACACGGCACGGGGTGCATCCCGCCTAATTCGTCAAAATCAATGTCCCTGGCGCGGGAATCCATCCGCACGTCAATCCGTCCACAATTTCACTCGCCAATTCGATGCTGATACGCGGGGCTTGCCGTGCATCCATATAAAACAACCGACCCGTACCCGCCAAACACACCCGCGCGTAATCGGGGAATGTATTCACCGACATGCCACCTTGGAGACGGTACACATCCACCGCCAAAATCACGCCCAACGAAATTAAATCCGCAGGCACAGCACCCGAATAGCTCACCACACCGCCGTTTTTCATCAAGATTCGGCAATAGGTGTTATCTGGTGCGTTAAAAATATCAAGCCCATCAGTTGTATCCAACGCGCAACCCAATACGGTCACGGCGGATGATGTAATCGGTGCGCTGGGGGGGATAATCACGCCCGTTGAACAATCAATCCCGCCCAACGGCAGGCTTTGGCGGTCGCCACGCTGTTCTATGACGATAATATCCGTCCATGTGGCGGGACCTATAAGCGTAACCAATCCTACAGGGACGGCTGATGGCGGAAAATTCCCGCTTGTGCCATCTACCATAAAATCACCATCGCCCGCATTGATGGTGAACACGACATTATTACCCACACACGATAACGCCGACACACTCAAATTGATGGGC
>JALONZ010000044.1 GCA_025454675.1 Anaerolineae bacterium
ATTATTTCACATCACATAGTTAACTACCGTCAATAATTCGCTAATATCTGTATTTTGTGTACTCGATAACCCAATGCTTTGTGAACTGGTGACGGCTTTAATTTGCGAGGGGAAATCGGGCGCATTGATATGAACCCGTGTGCCTGCCCGTTGTGGTTTGAAAACATTTTTAACACAAAGTGGAATATTTTGTTCCCGCAATGGGGCGACCATGCGTGTATGCAAAATTCGCGCCCCAAAATAGGTGAGTTCTGCCACTTCGGTATAGGATAACTCATCAATTACATGGGCATTATCAATTTCACGCGGGTCTGCGGACATCATGCCGTCCACATCTGCCCAAATCCACACTTCTGAAGATTCGGTGCAGATTGCGAGTAGGGACGCTGTAAAATCGCTACCCCCACGTCCGAGTGTGGTCGGCTTGCCACTGGGGGTACTGCCGATGAAGCCGGTGATGACGGGGACGAGGTTGCGCTCTAATAGTGGCATGAGGTTGGCTTGAACCTGCTCACGAGTGCGGGCAAAATCGGGGTTGGCGTTGCCGAATACCTCATCGGTGATGATGAGGTCAAACGCATCTAATGCCACACCTTTAATCCCGTTTTGACGGAGCAGGGCGGCAATGACCCGCGCCGATAGCCGTTCCCCTGTGCTGATGATGGCATCAATATATTCCGAGACGGGCAAATTGACGGATGACGGCTCAGAAAGTGTTTGGCACACATCCAACATATCGAATAACAGGTGGTCTATATCGGCTTTGAGCGCACCGCGTTCTTCTTCTTTGAGGGGGAGTTGTTCGACCAATGCCAAATGACGGGTGCGAATGGTGGCGACAATGCGCCGATACCCGCGCCGATTGCCTAATTGGGCGAGGTGTGCGGCTTCGATGAGGGCATCGGTGACACCATCCAAAGCGGAAACAACGATGATGAGGTGTTCCCATCGTTCAAATTCTTGTAAGATAATGCTGACGACTTGCGGTAGGGCAGTGGTTGTGCCGACTGTCGAACCGCCGAATTTCATGGTAAGAATGCCCATGATGACCCTATATAAGCTGTATATCACAGCATGAACCTGAGAGAAAAGTGTGTTAAACTGATAGTGAGACTAGCATTTTGCACACCATTTGTCAATATTTATACAGATATAAATGCTTTATTGGTGTACAGATTTTTTTAGAGGATGTGATGAGTATAGATGATGTGGCAATAAGCCACCCAACTGAAACTAAACAGCGCAAAGTCGCTGGTGTTAGATTTATCAAGATTGGCAAGTTGTATCATTTTGATACCAGTGCCTATTCTGAATTGGGCGCGGGCGATTATGTGATTGTGGAGACGGCACGCGGGCGCAATATGGGGCAAATTATTGGGTTTATGGAAGTGGATGATTCGGTGGATGTGCGACCCATTTTACGACCTGCCACCGCACGCGATTTGGTGTTGAAGCAACAATGGGAAGCCCAACAAGATGAGGCGTTGCAAATTTTTGTCGAGAAAGCCAGTAAATTGGGTGCATATCACGATGTGAAATTCATTGCCGCCCAATATAATTATGACGGTTCACTATTGACCATTTTGGTCACGGCAGAAGACCGTGTGAATGTGAACCCGCTCATCAATGAGACAAAACGTCTTTTTAATGCCCAAATTGATATTCGGCAAATTGGACCCAGAGATGTGGCGAAAATTTTAGGCGGATATGGGGCATGTGGCGAATTGCGTTGTTGCTCCACCTTCCTGACGGATTTTAGCCCCGTTTCGATTAAAATGGCGAAGGCGCAAGGTATTTCGCTCAATCCAACCGAAATTACGGGGATGTGCGGACGGTTGCGGTGTTGTTTGGTATATGAATATGAACAATATGTGGCGGCGCGTAAAACCCTCCCCAAACGCAATAAACGGGTGGGAACACCTGCGGGGATTGGGCGGGTGGTTGAGGTGTACCCACTGACGGATAGTGTGTTGGTACATTTGGAAGAAGATGGACGGCAGATGTTCAAGCGTGAGGATATTATCCCCATCGAAGAATTAGAAGCCCTCCAGAGAAAGGCAAAAGAACCGTGTAGCAAGCATGGTGATGAGCCGTGTGATTGTGGCAAACCTGTCGGTGAACGGAATCAGGATAAGGTTAAACCATCGGCACAAGTGACTGCATCCGCGCCAGAAGCGAGTATGCCAGCAACGGATGAATCACCTGCGCCGAAAAACTCAAATAATAAGCGCAAGCAGAATCGGTTCAAACGCGGTAAAAGCAGTAAAAAGGGCAAATCGGATAAAAATCAGCCTCCCACCGCGTCATAAGATATAGGAAAAATGCGTTGAGGATACGATATACAGCAATTAAAAAACAACCTCACCCCTAAATCCCCTTTCCTGTCTGGAGAGGGGGCTTAAACCCACCTATAAATTGGTTTTCTCTCCCCCTCTCCAATTTTGGCTGAGGGGGCAGGGGGGTGAGGTCAAAAAAGCTAATTGATATATCATGTACAACATCAATTATTGGCGATGCACATAAGAAAGTAAGGATATGACCACCGAAACAACCGAAGCATCTCAACCGTTGCGGGTGATGGCGATTTATGCCCATCCCGATGACCCTGAATTTTTTAGCGGAGGCGCACTCGCTCGTTGGGCATATGAAGGCGCAGAAGTGACTATCGTCCTCGCAACCAGTGGCGATAAGGGGAGTTCTGACCCCGAAATGACACATGAACGCCTCATCGAAATCCGCGAAGTTGAAGAACGCAATGCCGCCCGCGCATTAGGCGCGAAAGATGTGATTTTTTTGCGTTATCCCGATGGTGAATTGCAACCGACACTCGAACTCCGCAAAGAACTTACACGCCTCATCCGTATGAAAAAACCGGATATTGTTGTCACATGCGACCCGACTGTATTTTGGATGGGGACGACTTATATCAATCACCCCGACCATCGCGCTATTGGCACAGCCACCATCGAAGCCGTGTTTCCAACGGCGCGTGACCGCCTGAATTTTATCGAAATGGAACGCGATGAGGGATTAACCACGCACAAGGTGAAATATGTGTATCTCGCCGCGCCGAATGAGCCGACCACATTTGTTGATATAACCGCGCATATAGATACAAAAATTGCATCTTTGCGCGAGCATAAAAGCCAAATCCCCGATATGGAAGGGATGGAACAACGGGTGCGGGAACGTAGCCTAGACCCGCAATCACCACCAGACGCACCACGACATATTGAACGCTATCGTGTTTTTACATTGGCATGAATAAATTTAATTGAAAAGGATGAGACCATCATGATAGATTTTAAGTCCGAAGCCGAAGCCATGCGCGACCAACTCATTGCCCGACGACGTGATTTTCATCAACACCCCGAACTTGCCTTTCAAGAAGTGCGGACATCGGGCATTGTCGCCGATGAACTTCGCAATTTGGGGTTAGAAGTCCAAACAGGTGTCGGGAAAACGGGTGTTGTTGCGATTTTAGAGGGCGATAAGCCCGGTCCGACTGTGTTAGTACGCGCCGATATGGATGCGCTACCGATTCACGAAGAAAATAAAACCGAGTATGTATCGCAACATGATGGCAAAATGCACGCCTGCGGACATGATGGTCATACGGCGATTGCGTTGGGGGTGGCGCAAATTTTTGCCAAACATCGTGAGCAAATTAAAGGGCGGATTAAATTTGTATTTCAACCCGCCGAAGAAATTGGTTCTGGCGCAACAGCGATGATTAGAGACGGTGTATTAGAAAATCCGCGCCCTGATGTGAGTTTGGGGTTGCATCTTTGGAATTCGATGCCACTGGGTACTTTGGGCGTGGCAGACGGTCCCGTCATGGCGGGTTCATCGAGCATGACCATCACGGTTACAGGGAAAGGTGGTCATGCCGCCATTCCACATAATTGTATTGACCCCGTACCCGTAGCCGCGCAGATGATTCTCGCATTTCAGACGATTGTCTCACGCAATGTTAGCCCACAAGATAGCGCAGTAGTATCCATCACCAAAATGAGCGCCAGCCATGCCGATAATATCATCCCCGAACAAGTTCAATTGGGCGGGACAATCCGCTTTTTCCGTGTGGAAGTCCGTGATTTGATGGAACGCCGTATCCGCGAAATCGCCACAGGTATCGCCACTGCCATGAATTGCACTGTAGATTTTCATTTTCATCATGCGACCATTCCTGTGGTGAATAATCCGAATGTGAGCGCCAAGGCGCGTGAGACATTCAAAAAATTTGTCCCTATGGATATGATGGTTATGCAAGAACCGACCACAGGCGCGGAAGATATGGCATATTTTATGAGTGATGTCCCCGGTATGTACTTTTTTGTGGGGTCAGCGAATGATGAACGTGGTCTGAATTATGGGCATCATCACCCCAAATTTGATTTTGACGAAGAAGTTTTGCCATTGAGTGTGACTTTATTAGCATCTGCTGTGGCGGATTATGTGATGGCGTAAGGATGCGATGACTGATTCGATTTTGAACTGGCGGGGAGGGGCGGGTTGGCTCATCCTCGCAGGCAGTCCAGAAATACAATCTGATACCCGTTCAGAAGTGCTTGCACGATTAAAAGCGGGCGGGGGTGTTGCCTATTTGGGTACCCGCGTTGAGGATATAGAATCCATCATGGATGATATGGACGACTTAGGCGCACCAACGGGTTATTTTGTCAATATTTTGGCAGAAGATGATGATTCTATTGAAGCCCGCCTGAAAGAAGCATCGTGCATTGTATTGCCGAATATTACCCCGATTGAAGATTTTCATTCGGCATTGATGGGGGCGGCATTACGCGGTATCACCGCATGTTATGATGGGGGCGGAGCAATTTATGCCGAAGGCACATCTGCCATGTTATTTGGCGCAATGTTTTTGGCGAGTAGTGGCAAATCACATGCAGGATTCAATTGGGTGCAAGGGGTGTTTATTCTTGCTGATGTGACCAGCATGAGCGAATCGCCATTGGCACGTCAAATTTTGGCAAATGGGGAAGCACGACTCGCATTGGGGATTGGGCGCGGGTCTGGGATTGCATTCGGGGATATGGGACAAATCACCCCATTAGGGGCGCGGCAGGTGACATTGGTCTTAGGAAGTGCGCCACATCCATAATCAAATAGTAGAAATTGTGCTGTGAACTGGTTAAACTAATGGGGTAATGGCGCAATATGAAAAGGATAATATCAATTATGCCAGCAACAATTATCATTGGGGCGCAATGGGGCGATGAAGGTAAAGGTCGCGCAGTAGATTGGTTAGCGATGCGTGCGAATGTGGTGGCACGTTATGGCGGTGGTGATAACGCGGGTCATACGGTGTATGTGGGTGATAAGGTGTATAAACTGCACCTCATGCCTTCTGGGATTTTGCACCCGCAAGCAGTTTGTGTTTTGGGCAATGGGATGGTGGTGAACCCCGTCAATTTGCTCAAAGAAATACAAGAACTTCGTGATTTAGGAATTGATGTCTCGCCTGAACGGGTCAAAATCAGCACAAAGGCGCATATCATCACACCCGCACATCGCGCATTAGATGTTGCCAATGAAAAAGCATTGGGTAATAAAGCCATTGGCACAACATTACGTGGCATTGGTCCCGCCTATTTGGATAAAACAGGTCGGCGCGGGGTGCGCGTTGGCGAAATGCTGGCGATTGAAGATTTTGCAGACTCTATCAAACAAGCGGTTGAAGCGGCGAATCAGATTTTGCTCAAACATGATGAAAAGTTACTGGATTCACACACGATTGCCCAAGAATATGTGAATGCGGCGGAACAATTGCGCCCATACATTGTGGATACCACTTATTATCTCAATCAACGCCTGCGCGAAGGCGCGATAGTCTTATGTGAAGGCGCACAAGGCACATTATTGGATGTTGACCATGGAAGTTATCCATTTGTGACCAGTTCTAACCCGACTACGGGCGGGGCATTGGTTGGGCTTGGATTTGGTGCGAAGCATGTGGGTGATGTTATCGGTGTGACAAAAGCCTATTGTACCCGTGTTGGTGCGGGACCTATGCCGACAGAACTCTCTGGTGAAATTGCCAATCGGTTGCGTGGCACAGGCGAAAATTTTTGGGATGAATATGGCACAACCACAGGCAGACCGCGCCGTTGTGGATGGTTGGATGCGGTGTTATTGCGTTATTCGGCAGATGTGAATGGGTTAACCTCGTTGGCGATTACCAAATTGGATATTTTAAGCGGATTTGATGAACTCAAAATTGCGGTGGCATATGAAGTGGATGGCGAAACAGTCGATTATCCACCGAGTACCATCCCCGAATTAGAACGTGCCATCCCCATTTACGAATCGTTGGCGGGATGGTCAGAAGATATTCAGGGAGTGCGCCGTTATGCGGATTTGCCCCTCAATGCCCAACGCTATATCCAACGGATAGGCGAATTGTGTGGCGTGCCGATTAAGATGATTAGTGTCGGTCCAGAACGCGACCAACTGATTATTATGGATTGAGGTTTTGATGGACGATTGGGCTGGTGATGATTTACGCATCGAAATTGACTCCGCATCACTCAAGCGGGTGATTTCGCTTGTGCCAAGCCTAACAGAGACCCTATTCGATTTGAATTTGGGGAATCGGTTGGTTGGGCGCACTGAATATTGTATTTACCCCTCTGATAAGGTCGAAAAAATCCCGACTTTTGGTGGCACAAAAAATCCTGATATTGCGCGAATCATCGCCCAAAAGCCCGATTTAGTTTTGATGAATCGTGAAGAAAATCGGTTAGAAGATGCGCGTGCATTGCAAAATGCGGGCATCCCTGTTTGGGGGACACATCCCAAAACGGTATTAGAGGCGTTCAATTTGATGTGGAATATCATGGATGTGTTCCAAGAGACCAGCATGGTGGCGCGTGTGCGACTGATTGAATATAGCTATGACTGGATTTCGGCGATTAGCCAAGCCAAAGATGATGCGGGTGAGGTGTGCAAGGTATTCGTCCCCATCTGGAAAGACCCATGGATGACGTTTAACGCCGATACCTATATCCATGATTTATTGCGGGTATGTGGTGGCACGAATGTTTTTGCAGAGCGCCAACGCCAATATCCCCTCAAAGCAGATTTGGGGCAAGGTGAGCCGTATGCGCCCGATGACCCGCGTGTGCAGGGGCGTGATGTACGTTATCCGCGCGTCACATTAGATGAAGTGGTCGCTATGCAACCCGATGTGATTTTATTGCCGAATGAACCTTATATTTTCACTGAAGCGGATAAGGCGATTTTTGAAAATTTGGATATTCCTGCCGCCAAAAATAATCGGATTCATCTGGTAGATGGGTCTTATTTAACATGGCATGGCACGCGCATTGCTTATGCGCTGAACGAATTACCGCCCTTATTTTTCCCGAATGGATGAGAGGCTTATGCCTGATTTACGCGATGACTACGATTCACAACTGATTAGCATTGTTGCCCATGACCTAAAAACCCCTGTGAGCGCAGTGAGAGGCTTTTTAGACCTCATCGGACAATTGGGTGAATTGAATGATTTACAACTCAAATATTTTGACCGCGCACACTTGGCGCTTGACCGTATGGAGAACCTCATCACCACCTTGCTTGATTTTGCCCGCCTTGAAAGTGGCACACGGCGCTTGAATCGTGTAGATGTGGATATGGTGGCATTAATCGAATCGTGTGCAGATTTTTTGATTGAGGTCGCCGCCAAACGCAATATTCAATTTCATTTACAATTGGGTAACACACCGATTATTGCCCCAATAGATAATGATTTGTTGAGTCATGTTATCACGAATTTGCTCAGTAATGCCATCAAATATAATCGTGAGGGGGGGAATGTTTGGGTGAGTATTGTGAAAAAGGTGAATGAGGTGCGTGTAGATGTGCGTGATAGTGGGATTGGCATTTCACTGAGCGACCAACAGCATGTTTTTGACCGTTTTTTCCGTGCGAATCGCAAAGATAAATCGGTTGAAGGCACGGGCTTGGGGTTGGCAATTTGTAAAACGGCGATTGATTTGCATGGCGGGCATATTTGGGTGACAAGTGAAGTGGGTATCGGCTCGACATTCAGTTTCACTGTGCCACTGCATTCACACGCTGTTACGCATCTTCCCCATCATCACTGGGGAAGCGATAACGATGAAGGGGCAGGGGAAATCTCGGATGATGTGGATGATAATTTGCAAGAACGAGCCGAAAAATTGGATGCTGATTCAACGCATGATGACCTATGATATGGGTGGAATCTTGCGGTGCTTCGTGATAAAGAGTACAATCTCGGTGTTTTGACCAAACTGAGGAATGGAGATGAATCTGTGAGAAAATATGCTTTTTTAATTGTGATACTCCTTATTTTAGCAGGTGGTGGTATTTTAACGGCAGTTGAGCAAGCAGGTGGGTTTGAAAAAATCATCCCCTATTTGCAACAAACCAGCAATCCAGAAGCATCCCCCGCCTATGCCACTCAATGGCAGGCTGAACAATTGGTATTTTTCGTGGGTTTCCTGTTGGTCAACCTGATTGGTATTGGTGGCACAATTGCCTTCATCATGTGGGCATTAGACCGTCAAGTGCGTGTGGCGCGTGTTACTGCGGGAGAAGCCACATCAAAAGAAGCCGAAGCGACAGAAGCATAATATGGGGGTATGCAAAGCGTTGCCATGTGCGTAGGGGCTTGCCATGGCAAGCCCCTACTACGCGCTATATGTTGTTCACAACCACATTTATTGTTATAAGGATTTAGGATTTATTGGAATATGAACGAACAAACACTCTCTAAACCACCACGCGCCTTTATCAATCTGGCGATGACCACTGTTTTACTGACGGTTGGGTTGATTGTATTTGGCGCAATTGTCCGTGTAACCGATTCGGGCTTAGGATGTGGCAATTCGTGGCCCCTGTGTGATGGCACGGTTATCCCGCCGTTGGATAATGTCACGGCATGGATTGAATGGTCGCATCGGTTAATTGCCATGTTGATTGGCTTGTTCGGCATCGGGATGCTGGTCTTGGCATGGCGCGGGTATCGGAAAAACAACCGTGCCGTCATCACAACGACATTTATCGCCGCGGGCTTATTCGCCTTTCAAAGCGGATTGGGCGCGGTGGTCGTCATTTTTGATTTGCCCCCGACAATTGTCACCTTGCACCTCGCATCTGCCATGTTACTGCTAGGTGCGCTATTGCTATCTGCCATTTTCGCATGGCATCGCCCACCCACCATACCGACAAATCGTGATGTTGTGACCACGCTCGCCTATGTGACGATGGCGTTGTCGCTCATCATCATCCTGACAGGTGCATTGGTGCGTGGCAGTGGCGCGACCCTCGCCTGCCCCGATTACCCATTATGTAATGGTGAAATTTTGCCATTTAATCAAGGTTCGCTGGAAACTGTTCACATGATGCACCGTTTTGCGGTGGTTGGGCTTGGGTTTATGCTCATTATGTTGGTGTGGTATATGTATCGGGGCGGACGTGGTGTATTATTACGCCGTCTGAGCGTTTTGGCACTCGATTGGTTGCCATTAGCGCGATAGATACCCTCAATAGTCGCCAACCTATGGCAAAAATTTCGCCTGCCGTTGCATAGTGGAGCTTTGAAAAAATTAATGATTTCATCGGTTAGTACAGAGATAAAACCGACCTTTGGGCAATTGCTCAAAATTTATTTAGAACTGAGCAAGATGCGAATTGTCATCTTGCTCTGCTTCACCACTGCCACCGCGATGGTGATTGCGGCTGGGCAGGTGTATGGTACATTGCCTGCCATGAGCCTATTTTTGCCCACCTTACTCGGTGGAGCAATGGCGGCGGCAGGGTCTAGTGCCATTAATCAATATGTTGACCGTGATTTAGATTCAAAAATGTCGCGCACATCGCGCCGTCCCATTCCATCGGGGCGGGTACATCCAACTAATGCCTTGCTGTATGGTTTGGGGCTGATTGCATGGTCATTCATCTTATTGACCGTGTTTGTGAATTTGCTCTCGGCAATCCTCGCCTTCATCGGCGCGATTTATTATGTCGTGCTATATACGCTCATCCTTAAAAGGAATACGGTGGTGAATATCCTCATCGGCGGTGGGGCGGGGGCGTTCCCTGTGTTGGTGGGTTGGGCGGCGATTACGGGTACAATCGGCTATGAAGCCATGATTTTATTCGCCATCGTCTTTTATTGGACACCACCCCATAGCTGGGCGTTGGCGCTATTGGTGAATACCGATTATGCCAAAGCCGAAGTGCCGATGATGCCTGTGGCGCGTGGTGAACAAGTGACCCGCTTGCAAATGGTGTTTTATTCGGTTCAATTGACCCTCATCACGCTGTTACCGAGTTTATTCGGATTTTTAGGTGGATTCTATTTAATCGTTGCCGCCTTATTGGGCGCGGGATTAATTTATAAATCTTGGCAATTGCTCCAAGATGGCACAAAGGCATTGGCGCGTAGCACCTATAAATATTCGACCGCCTATCTCGCATTTTTGTTTTTGGCGATGATTATAGACACCTTGTTACACCTTGCCTTATAAACACTAAAAGGAATGTTGCATGACAGAACAAGTCTCATCAGAAACACCGCCTAAAAAGCCGATGTCCTCCTTGCCCATTCTCATTGGTTTGGGGCTAATTATTGGCTTTGGCGCGATTTTTCTGTTTGAATTTTTGCAATTGAGCCGTCCCAGTGGCGGGCTAGAAGATGAAAATGTCACGGCTGATGCGTATTTGGCGGATGTTACACCCCTACTTGAAAATGCCGACCCAGAACGCGGTAGGCAATTGTTGAGTTCTAAGGGATGTATTGGCTGTCATGCCAATAACCTAGCGCCGAGTTATGTTGAAACACATGAACAAGCCGCTAATCGCCGTCCACCGATGACCGCACAAGGCTATTTATACGAATCTATCGTGTTTCCAAATGCGTTTATGGTGGGGGATTACCCGACCAACATGCCCATGAATTATGTGGATTCGCTCACAACCGCAGAAATTGGTGATATTATCGCCTATTTACTCTCGCCCTTAGCCGCAACACCCTAATTTATGTATTTAGACGTTTTTACCCTATCGGGGCTTGTAGATGAATTTATGGATACGCTGGTGGGCGGGCGTATCCAAGATGCGTTGGATGTGGATGAAACAGGTGTTGGCTTAGAAATTTATGCCCATCATAAACGCCAATATTTGTATCTGAGTGCCGACACCAATGTCCCTCGCTTGCACATCACCACCGAAAAATTACGGCGTGGCACAGAAAAACCGACCACACTGGGCTTACTCATTCGCCGTTATGTCGAAGGTGGGAAGATTGTTCATGTCAGCCAGCCCGATTGGGAACGGGTGATTCATTTGCACCTCGAAACCGTAGAAGGTGAACTGGAATTGGTCATCGAACCGATGGAACGGCGTAGCAATATCCTGTTAGTGCAAAATGGGATTATTCTGGATTGTATGCGCCGTGTTGGGGCAGATGAAAACCGCGTGCGGGTCAGTTTGCCCAATCATCCGTATGTGCCACCGCCCAAACAAATGGGTAAGCGCAACCCGTTCACCATCACCGAAGCCGATATACACGACTTCTTAGCCCAGACCACCGACCCCAAAGCCCGCACGTATCAGGTTTTGACGGGGAATTTATTGGGGATGAGTCCGTTGTTGGCGCGGGAGATTGTGTATCGGGCATGTGACGACCCCAAACAAAAAGCCACATCTGCGGATGCGGGTGATTTGCAAGTCGCGTTGGAAATGGTGCTTGAGCCATTACGCAAACGTGATTGGCAGGCGGGCATCATTGAAGAAAATGGGCGCGTGGAAGCCTATAGCTTATATCCGATTGAACACTTGCCCAATTGGAAACGGGTGGAGGGCATCAGTCAGGCGCTGGTGGCATTTTATGGCGCACCCGTTGGCGAAAATGCGTATAATGCCGCCAAAATCCCGGTGCGATTGGCATTGCAAGAGGTGAATCGCAAATATAAATCCAAATTGTTTTCATTGGAATCATCACTTAAAGACGATACCGAGCGCGAAATCCTGAAACAAAGTGGTGAACTTATCCTCGCGTATCAGTTCACTATCCAAAAGGGTCAAACCGAATTGAAAGCGCAATATGAGGTGGATGGGGCGATGTTGAGTATCAAACTTGACCCGACACTCACCCCTCTGGAAAACGCACAAGCCTATTTTGCGCGGTATAATAAAGCCAAACGCGCCCTAGAAGATGTCCCGCGCTTGGTTAAAGAAACACAAGTGCATTTGGATACGCTGGCACAACTGGAAAACGACCTAGAGATGGCGAATAATTGGGGTGATATAGATGAAGTGAGTGCCTCACTGATTGCCAACGGGTATGTGAAAGGCAAACGTGCCAAACGGATTGGCGGCGCAGGTCAAAGCGCCCCGTTGCGCCTCGTCACACCCGATGGATTTGTGATTTGGGTGGGCAAAAATAGCCGACAAAATGAACAAGTCACCTTCAAACGCGGTAGCGCCGATGATTTTTGGCTCCATGCGCGGGATGTGCCAGGGGCGCATGTGGTGATTAAGTTTGATGGTCGGGCAATCCCGCCCATTGTCATCGAGCAAGCCGCCTCGATTGCCGCCTATTACAGCGCACGCCGTTCTGATGGCAAAGTGCCTGTGGATATGACCCGATGCAAATATGTGAAAAAAATAAAAGGCGCGGCGCAAGGCATGGTCACATATCGTAATGAACAAACCCTAACCGCATCGCCCAAAAGCGAGAAAGAATTTGACTTTCTATGAGTGATATTATTTTGCACAAAGGACGGGAAAAATCTGTTTTTCGCCGTCATCCTTGGATTTTCTCTGGTGGGATTGCCCGTGTGAATGGCAATCCGCAAGGTGGCGATATGGTGACTGTTCGCGCCGATAATGGTGGGTTTTTGGCGCGTGGTTATTGGAATGCGCGTTCACAAATTCAAGTCCGCATCTTAACATGGGAAGATGAGCCGATTGATATGGTGTGGTGGCGGAAGATGTTCATGCGTGCCATTGACGGGCGTAAGCATATCACCAGCAACGCTTATCGGTTGATTAATGCCGAGAGTGATTTTTTGGCGGGGCTGATTGTGGATAAATATGGCGATTGGTTGGTGTTGCAAGCCCTGACATTGGCAATAGACATCCTCAAGAAAGATTTAGCCCATTTGTTAATGGAACTCACGGGTGCGCGGGGCGTGTATGAACGCAGTGATGTGGATGTGCGCGGAAAAGAGGGCTTAAAGCCATCTATGGGGGTATTGGCAGGTGAAGCCCCACCCAAACGAATCATCATAGATGAAGGGGTGCAATTGGCGGTGGATGTGTATGGTGGGCATAAAACAGGCACGTACCTCGACCAGCGCCAAAATCGGATGCTGGTGGGGGAATTGATACGCACCCAGCCCCATCTGACCGATGTGTTGAATGTATTCAGTTATACAGGCGGATTTTCGGTTCATGCGCTACAGCATCCGCAAGTACACGCCGTGAATATAGATGCTTCGGCAGATGTGTTAGCCAATGCGCGAGAAAATATGCGCCTGAATGGATTAGATGAATCTCGCGCAGAATATATCCAAGCGGATGTGTTTGATGATTTGCGGACGCGCATGATTGCCAATGAATTGTATGATGTGGTGATACTTGACCCGCCAAAATTTGCACATGCCCAAGCCCAAGTGGAAAAAGCGGCACGCGGTTATAAAGATATTAATCTGAATGCGTTCAAACTGGTCAAAAGTGGTGGCTATTTATTCACATTTTCGTGTTCAGGTGCGATTAATGCCGATTTATTTCAAAAAATTGTCTTTGGCGCATTAGAAGATAGCCGCCGTGAGGCGCAAGTGATTCGGGTGTTGGGTGCGAGTGATGACCATCCTGTGGCGCTCAGTTTTCCCGAAGGGGCATATCTGAAGGGGTTAATGTTGCGGGTATATTGATGATATAATAGACCTGTTGAAGGTTTTGTAAGGGCGCAACATGTTGCGCCCTTACGGATAAAGGTTATATTATGCTGACAAACCGCGAAATTGCCGAAATATTTGAACGATGTGCCAACCTGCTCCAACTCAAGGGGGAGAGTATTCACCGCTATTTGGCGTATCAACGCGCCGCC